>JACDAZ010000109.1 GCA_013695175.1 Flavisolibacter sp.
ATTGTATTTCTTTATTGCCACGAAGGCGCGAAGAATACAAGGTGCACAAAGATTTTATTCTTTGCGTTGTATTTTCTTTGCGTTCGCCGCGGTTATTTTTTTGAACCACAAAGGCACAATAGACACAAAGGTTGCACAAAGTTTTTATTGAATTTCTTTATTGCCACGAAGGCGCGAAGACTAGAAGATGCACAAAGATTTTATTCTTTGCGTTGTATTTTCTCTGCGTTCTCAGCGTGCTCCGCGGTTAATTTTTTTGAACCACAATAAACACAAAGGTTGCACAAAGTTTTTATTGAAGTTCTTTATTGCCACGAAGGCGCGAAGACAAGAAGCAACATTGTCCAAGAGGGGAAAGTTTTTTTAACCACAATGAACGCAAAGAAATACACAAAAATTTCGCAAAGACATGGTGAACTTTGAGAGAAACCTTGTGCTCCTTGTGGTGAAAATTTCTGGCAGAGAGGAATAGATTTATTGTTTGAGAAAATTCACCATTCACCACATCATTTCATTTTCATTACAGCCGCTACGGTTACTATTCCTTCCCATAAATAACCAATAATAACATTTTCATTTTCTGCATGTTGGTTATTATCATAGTTAACAACCGGTATTGAAATGACTTTTGTACCCAGTATTTCTTCAAAAAGATATAAAGGCAGGCTGCCGCCACCGGATGGAATTAAAACAATTGGTTCTTTGGATGTAGATTGTACGGCGGACTGTATCATCTTTGAAATGGGCAGATCCATGGATGTACGTTGTGCATTATAACCATGCTTTGTCTCTATTTTTATAAGCTTGTCGTACTTCATTCTTTCTTCATCTGTTGGTTCGTTTTGCAAAACATGATAGCCTCTGTTTTCAATATGATTGATCACTTTCTGGACTTGCTTTTTCCAATCATTGCCTTTAACCAAACGAAGATCAAGAACAGCTTCTGCTTTTACAGGAATTACGTTAGCAGCAAGAGAACCTACATTACCGCCAGCTATTCCATTGATGTTTAGAGAAGGAATCATTACAGATTCTCCCAAAGATTTACCCGTTATCTCTGTTTCTTTTAATCCCAATTCATTCTTTAATCGTTTTTCTATATCGGGCATTTTAGTAATAGCTTGTCTCTCCAGATCAGAAAGTGGAGTAACATCGTTGTAAAAATCTTTGATCAATACTTTTCCATTTTCATCTTTCATAGAAGCCAGAAGTTGTACTAAATGCAGTGCAGGATTAGGAGCCCAGTTGCCATAGTTTCCACTATGCAATGGACGCTTTGCTCCATATACTGTCAGGTGCACATTCACATCGCCACGTACTCCGAATGAAATAGTTTTTCTTCCTGAAATATGTCTTGGTCCGTCAATAATAATCCAGGCATCTGCCTGCAACTTCTGCTTATTCAGTTCAAAAATTTCATTAAGGTGTATAGAACCCACTTCTTCTTCACCTTCAAAAAGAAATTTAATATTGGCATATAGCATACTGCCTGTTTTCACCAAAGCCTCATAAGCATTCAGTATTGTCATTACTCCTGCTTTATCATCAGCACTTCCTCTACCAGATATTCTGTGATTTGGATTAATAGTATCACCTTTCTTATAAGGCCCCATAATTTTTCCACCATTTTCAAGAGGGGCTGAAATAATAACAGGAGTAAAAGGTTCCAGCCCTTCATGCCATTGTTTTGGATTCACAGGCTGACCATCGTAATGAGCATAAAAACCAATGGTTGTGGTGGCACCGGGCGTAATGATTTCACCATAAACTGCAGGTGTTACTCCTTTTGTTCTTCCATGCAGCAATTCAGCTTTTATACCACGCTCCTGCATCATTCGTATTATAAAATCTGCATTCCTTAAAATATTTATTGTATCTGTTGATACATTGGGAATGGCAAGAAATTTTACATACTCTTCCAGCATGCGACCCTGGTGCTGTTGAATATAAGATGTAATATTTTGAGCCTTAATCACAGAGCCAAGAGCAAGGGTAAAGAATATGAATAGAATCTTTATCATTTAATAAATTATAAGATGCTAATTTAAGGACATCCTCTCTGCAAATGATATTAGTAGGATAAATCAATTTAAAAATACTTGTAGAAAAAAAGTTAGATTTCGTAAAGATGGATTAGACTTAAGAATCTATTCTCCATTGACATTGACCATTCACGATTCACCAAATAGCTTTTTCTGAATGTTTTTGCTAATTTTCTTCTTTTATGGATAATACAATAAGCTGGAAGGAAAGATGGCATGAAGTGATATTTGGTACAGAAACCAGGGCCGGAAGACAATTTGATGTTATATTGTTATGGCTTATACTGTTATCAGTATTTGTAGTAGTTCTGGAAAGTATTCCATCTTTAAATAATGAATTTGCCAATACTTTTTTTTATATAGAATTCTTTTTTACCGGGCTGTTTACTATTGAATACATTACCAGGATCATTATATCACCCAAACCCAGAAAATATATTTTTAGCATATGGGGCTGGATTGATTTTCTTTCTATCCTGCCATTTTACCTGCTGGTTCTTTGGCCTACCTCTCATTATTTTATTATCCTTCGTTTATTCAGGCTATTGAGAATATTTCGTATCCTTAAGCTTTTAAGATTTGTTACAGAAGCACAACATCTTTCTGCTGCATTAAAAGCCAGCCTTCATAAAATAACTGTTTTTATCGTTGCTGTACTGGCACTGGTGTTTTTGATGGGAACCGTGATGTATGTTGTTGAAGGACCGGAAAATAAATTTACCAGCATACCTGAAAGCATTTACTGGACCATTGTAACCTTAACTACAGTAGGTTATGGTGATATTACTCCTAATACTTTCATTGGTAAGTTTATTGCCTGTATCATTATGTTATGCGGCTATGCCATCATTGCTGTTCCTACAGGTATAGTGAGTGTTGAAATTGCAAAGCAGGCAGAAAGAACAAAACCCGTTTGTCTTGTTTGCAAGCATCACAATCCACCAGAAGCAAAGTTTTGTATTAATTGCGGAAGGGAGATGGGGAGTGGGGAAATGTGATTGGCCTAATTGTGAAAGGTGAATGATTTATAACGAGATCAGACATTCTTTTTCCGCATTTGCTTCTTTATGATTTTTTTTACCACATAGTGCACAAGGTTTACAAGTTCCCTATTACTTTGTGGCCTTTTTGATTTGCTTTGTGTTCTCTGAGGGTAAAAATTCTTTTCATCTTAACATCTTTTCTTTTTAGCAAAAATATTACCACTAGGCGCACAAGGTTTGGACAAGGTACACAAGGGTTTTGTGTTCTTTGTTCTTTATTTTGTGTTCATTGTGGTTAAAAAATGGCTTTGAAAACCTGAGCCATAATTTATTAGGATTTTAAAGGGACAAAACCGTCACACTCGCGGTAAGCATTGATCAGAGCTTGTTCTCCCTCTTTACCAGGTTTTGCATTGCCATGTTCCATACCCAAAATGCCTTTATATCCTTTGCTGTGAATATGCCTGAAAATATTTTTGTAATGCATCTCCCCAGTGGTAGGTTCCTTGCGACCTGGGTTATCACCAATTTGCAGGTAAGCAATTTCATCCCAGGTTCTATTCATATTATTAATGATGTCTCCTTCATTGCGCTGCATATGGTACATATCAAATAATATTTTACAAGAAGGGCTATTCACTGCTTTACAAATCATGAATGTTTGTGAAGAATGGCGTAGGTATAAATCAGGTGTATCACTCAAAGGTTCCAACACCATAATTAATCCATGTGGTTCAAAAATAGCAGCACCTTTTCGTAAAGCATCTATAATATTAGCGGTTTGTAAATCCATTGGCAGGTTACGATCAAAAAAACCAGGAACCACTGTCATCCATTTGGCATTGCAACGCTTGGCAACAGTTACAGCTTCCCTGCAGGTTTTTATAAAAACATCTTTAAACTCCTGCTTACCGGTAGCCAATGAAGTTTTCCAGTTTTCCCCGCCATCAATAACAAATACACCCATATCCATCCCTAAAGAAGCAAGGGCTTTCCCAATTTTTTCCTGTTGCCCTGCCGGCCGTTTCATCATGCCATTATCTTCAATAGAGCGGAAGCCCATAGAATGACCAAATTTTATCTGCTCGATAAAATCATCCCCACCACTGTTTTTAAACATGCCGTCATGAAAAGCATAATTCAGTTTAAATGGATTATTATTGGCAGATGCCTCCTTAGTTTGGTCTTGCGAGGCTAATAAGGATGAAGTAACCAGGGAAGCGGCCCCGGCAGCAAACCCTTGTTTTAAAAAATTTCTACGTAGCATATTTAAATCGTTATGGACTAAATTTACCAGTCTTTATCAATACCGTTGTCATTGCGTATCTTTTTTTTATTTTTTTTCCTCCTGTTAATTAAATTTTTATCCTCTCAGGAGAAGCGGTACACATTTACGCAGCAAAAAATGGGCTCTCCATTTCATTTGATTATTTATTGCAACGATACACTTGAGGCTAGCCGGGCGGCAACTGGTTCTTTCCTTTTGGTAGATTCTTTGAACTATATATTTAGCGATTATATTCCTGAAAGTGAACTTAATCGCTTATGTGCTACCGCAGGCCAGGATTCATTTGTTAGCGTATCAAATCACTTGTTTGAAATTTTTTTATTGGCTGATGAAGCCTGGAGAGTATCTAAAGGAAGATTTGACATCTCTGTTGGACCTTTAAGTAAAGTGTGGAGGAATGCCAGAAGAGAAAAAATATTTCCTCATCCAGATAATTTATATAAAGCAATACAAAAAGTGGGTTGGAATCAGGTAATCATTGATGAGGAAAACCAGCGCATAAAACTTTTGAAAAAGAACATGCAACTTGACCTGGGAGGTATTGCGGCAGGATATATAGCACAAAAAGTGGCTGATTTTCTTAAAACGAAAAATATTACATCAGCCCTGGTTGATGCAAGTGGCGATATAATTTGCACCAACCCACCCCCTGGTAAAAAAGGATGGACACTAGGCATCAATCAACCAGGTGAGACAAACAGGCTTTTGGAAAAAAATCTTGAGGTAAATAATTGCTCAGTGTCTACTTCTGGTGATGTATATCAATATATGGAGCATAAAGGCAAAAGATATTCTCACATCATAGACCCTAAAACCGGTTATGGCAGCAGCTTTCAAAGAAATGTAACGATTATAGCAAATGACGGCACTACGGCAGATTGGTTAGCTACAACCTTCAGCCTGCTTCCATTGAATAAACTAAGGCGCATATCAAAAAAAATGAAAGCAGAGTACCTGATCACCCAACGAAAAAAAAACAAGATCAGGGAATACAGTTCCCAAGGGTTTAAAAACTATTGGCAAAAAACAAATTGACAATCCTTAATTTTAAAATCCAATAAACGCTGTCATGTGAACTATTGCTTTTTGGCTCTAACATTGTTGCTCACGATTTTCACAAACGCTCAAACCGAAGACACCTCGTTTAAAGCTTATACCCAAGCCATTCCCTCTTCGAATATTCAATTTAAAATGGTGGCCATTCCTGCAGGAACATTTTTAATGGGTTCGCCTGGTGCAGACAAGAGTGCTGAAAAAGATGAAATACCCCAAAGCATTATTTCTATTTCGGCTTTTTGGATGGGGGCTTACGAGGTAACCCACGACGAATTTAATTTATTTTTTCAGGATCAAAACTTTGCTGAAAATTCAAAAGTAGATGCAGTAACAAGACCATCGCCACAATATATTGACCTGTCATGGGGAATGGGTACAGAAGGCGGTTATCCCGCTAATAGCATGCAACAATTCACAGCTTTAATGTATTGTCATTGGCTGTATAAAAAAACAGGTATTTTCTTCCGTTTACCCACAGAAGCAGAATGGGAATATGCCTGCCGTGCAGGAACAACCACTACTTATTATTTCGGTGATAACGCCAAAGATTTGCGTGGGTATGCATGGTATAAGAACAACAGCAAAGGCGTTTATCATAAAGTTGGTTTATTAAAACCAAATCAATGGGGTTTGTATGATATGTTAGGCAATGTAGCGGAATGGACACTGGACCAATATGATGAGTCCTACTTTTCTAAGTTAACTGCAGGTGTAGCAGATCCGGTTTTAACCCCTACTGCTACTCATCCAAAAACAGTAAGGGGCGGATCATTTGAAGATGAAGCAAAAGAGCTAAGAGTTGCCAACAGGAGATCGTGGGAACCTTTTTGGAATCAGCGTGATCCGCAGATACCAAAAAGCCGTTGGTGGCTGACAGATGCATCTTTTGTTGGCTTTCGTGTTGTAAGACCTTTGAAACAGCCTGGTGCAGGTGACGCAGAAGCATTTTTTAAGTTACATTTACGACAATAAATTCTTCATCAATTAAATTTCCTAAATATGGAAAACAAATCTCGCCGGGAGTTTGTAAAACAAAGTAGCCTGATAGCAGGCGGATTATTTGCCACAAAATTTGCTGGTGCCAATTTTTTTTCAGGTGCTGATGATGTTATCAAAATAGCATTGGTTGGATGCGGCGGCCGGGGCACGGGTGCTGCTACACAAGCTTTATCTACAAAGCAAAATGTAAAGCTGGTAGCTATGGCTGATGCATTTAAGGACAACCTTGATGACTGTTATAAAGCACTTACCACAGGGGATGAATCTTCCGCAATAAAAGGGAAAGTTGATGTTCCCGAAGATCGAAAATTCACAGGTTTTGATGGGTATTTAAAAGCCATTGCGCTTGCTGACGTTATTATTCTTGCAACACCTCCGGGTTTTCGCCCCATCCATTTTGAGGAAGCCATAAAACAAGGGAAACATGTTTTTATGGAAAAGCCTGTAGCCACTGACCCGGCTGGCATACAAAAAGTATTGGCTGCTGCAGCCATTGCCAAACAAAAAAAATTAAACGTAGTGGTGGGTCTTCAACGTCATTATCAAAATTCTTATAATGAATTATATAAGCGTAAGGACATGATTGGTGATATTACTTCGGCCCAGGCATGGTGGAACAATGATGGTGTTTGGGTAAAGAAACGTAAGTATAACATGACTGAAATGGAATACCAGATGCGCAACTGGTATTATTTCAACTGGCTTTGCGGTGACCATATTACTGAGCAGCACATTCATAACCTAGATGTAGTAAACTGGTTTAAAGGTGGCTATCCTATAAAGGCACAAGGTATGGGTGGCAGGGAAGTACGTAAAGGAAAAGACTATGGCGAAATCTTTGATCATCATTACGTGGAGTTTGAGTATGCTGATGGTTCAATATTAAACAGCCAGTGCCGCCATCAGCCAAAAACGATGAGCCGCGTTGATGAATTATTGATAGGCACAAAAGGAAAGATAAGAGCAGGTGCCGCTAATATTACTGATCATAAAGGAAAGGTTTTATACCAGTTTAATAAGAAAACTGAAAACAATCCGTATCAAACCGAACATGATGAACTGTTTGACGCTATTGCGAAAGGCGAATACAAATTTGCCGATGCCGAAAATGGAGCACATAGTACAATGACTTCTATATTGGGACGGATGGCTACATACAGCGGTCAAATTATTGTTTTGGATAAGGCTATTAATTCCGGTATTAGCCTGCAGCCAAAAGTGTATGATTGGAATGCAGCGCCGCCAGTGGTGCCGGATGATGATGGATTGTATGCTATTGCTACACCTGGTATTACAAAATTTACGCTTACTTAGATTTTAAAAATTCGTTGATATTAAATCCCTTCAATTTAACTGAGGAGCTGATCATAATTTTTAAATACCTGCTGGCATAAAGAAATATTTATTGATTGATTAGCTGCTGCTATTTCATGCTTAAACAACAAGCTATTGGCATTATGGAATTCTGAATGAAGAAAAACTTTGTTTAATGTAAAAAAGGACTGACTCCAATTTTACATTTTACATTTTAATTCTTATCAGTATTGAAAATAAATCTCCGTAGCTCCATATCCAAAAGAAGGATGGTATTGGTTGATAAAAGATTTTACTTCACGCTTTAGTCGAAGTATATC
>JACDAZ010000124.1 GCA_013695175.1 Flavisolibacter sp.
AGGTACGGCACCTCTTAAACCAACCCATGATATAAATAATTTACTCCTGATATTAGTTTTAAAAAAAGCAAGACTAATAAATACACCAAGTGGACGGGCAACAAATATTAAAAATGCAGATATTAAAAGCCCATATCCCGCCACCTCCCAAACATGTGACGGATATACCAGTAAACCAAGTGTAAGGAATAAAATGATCTGCATCAGCCAGGCAATTCCCTCAAAAAAACGTATCATGCTCCGGCGGTGAATAAAGCTGCTGTTACCTAACACCATTGCAGATAAATAGATGGCTAAAAATCCATTGCCTCCTAGTACATCAGTTAATGAAAAAGTAAACATGGCAAGTGCCATGATGAGTACGGCATATAATCCATCGTAGTCCAGTTTAATTCGGTTAATGATCCAGCGACTGGCTTTACCCATTAAAAAACCTATTACACCACCTACAATAAACTGTTGTACAAGAAGTGGTATTAAAGAAAAATAGTCCTGGTTCCCATTAATGGCAAGTGCTGTAAAAGTGATGGTTAAGAAATAAGCCATGGGGTCATTGCTTCCGCTTTCTAATTCAAGGGTAGGTCGTAGCGATCCCTTCAAACCAATACCTTTATTTCTTAAGATGGAAAATACTGCTGCAGCATCTGTTGATGAAACAATAGACCCTAACAACAAGCCTTCAATAAAAGTGAAATCTAAAACTAAATGAACAAATATTCCAATTGAAAATGCTGTAATAATAACACCTAATGTAGATAAAGTAATACCTCTTTTTAATACCGGTTTTACACTGGACCAGTTAGTATCCAAACCACCCGAAAAAAGAATAAAATTTAAAGCAGTGATACCAACAAACTGTGCAAAAACAGGGTTATCGAAATAAATTCCACCAATGCCTTCTGAGCCTGCCAGTATGCCGATTGTAAGAAAAAATATTAAAGCCGGCACCCCAAAACGAGCAGATGTTTTCCCTGCAAAAATGCTGATCAGCAACAAAATAGATCCTATTAAAATTATATTTCCCGACGTTAGATTCATTATGGCAAAGATTCATTATTTACATTAAAAAATTCCATTCATTCCATCTTCATGTGGTGTCATAATTATTAAATACAATAATTTAATTTTCTTGTCTACAAAATTTTTACAATCTTCACTTCAAAACCGGAAACTATGGCTGAGCAAAATGTGCCTCCAAATTTTGTAAGAAAAGTTTTAATAGTTACTGGCATAGTTGCACTTTTTTTTGTTGCACTATGGATTTTTAAAATCACTTTTAATATTTTTCTTCTTCTATTGGCGGGTAGCTTAATATCTCTTTATTTTCACGGTTTTGCTAACCTGATTCAACGATTAACAAAATTGAACCGTGGATTAAGTATGACTATTTCTATAGTGTTTACGCTTATATTAATAGTAGGCTTTTTTTGGTTTTCGGGAAATCGTATTCAACAACAAGTTTCAGAATTACAGGAAACATTACCCTCCACTATTGAAAATTTCAAACAAAAAATTGGTCAGTCTTCAGTAGGAAGACAGGCTATTGAAAAACTAAGTGCTGAGGATAATCAGAAAAAATTCGAACAAGTTCTGAATACTTTTTTCAGCAGCACATTTGGTTTATTAGGCGATGTATATGTTGTGTTGTTATTGGGACTTTTTTTTACGGCTTCACCATCTACCTATAAAAAAGGCATTGTAAAGCTAACCCCAAAAAAATCTAAACCAGAGGCAGAACGTTTGCTAACTAATATTGGTAACACATTAACCAAATGGTTAAAAGGTCAGCTATTTGCCATGCTTGTTGTCGCTGTTTTAACAGCTATCGGTTTATCCATTCTGGGTATGCCTATGGCTTTTGCACTGGCATTAATAGCCGGGGTATTAAATTTCATTCCAAATTTTGGACCCCTTATAGCAATGATACCTGCTGTATTAATAGGTTTAACTGTAGATACTACTACGGCCATCCTGGTGGCAGCCTTATACATAGTAGTTCAAATAATTGAAAGTTCATTTGTTACGCCTCAGATACAAAAGAAGATGATAAATATGCCACCTGCTTTAATAATAATAGCTCAGTTATTTATGGGTGTACTATCCGGAGGATGGGGACTTGTACTGGCAACTCCATTTGTTGCTATTATCATTGTTGTTGTTCAACAATTATATATAGAAAAAACATCTGCCTAATTTCTTTTAAATTTCTTCCGCCACATTTTCTTTATCAGCTTTTTTCAATACCCATAATGATAGCTTTTGTAATACTATCAACATAACCAGTAGCAGTACAGCCATCATAAAAAGCATAAGGGTGTTGGGCTTAGTATATTGAAAAGCAAATATCATTGCTGAAGAAACTGCCGGTGGATGCATTGCTTTAGCCGATATCATTACAATTATTGCAATAATCATAGAAATGGCAGCCGACAAGTAACCGGGACCCAGAAGAATAAATATAAGATAACCGATTAGTGCGGCAGATATTTGTGCAATTATAAGTGTTCGTACACGGTTGGTTGGGTGCTTTGGATCCATATATATCAAAAATGCACTGGATGCCAGAGAAGAGAATAATAATTTTTGACTTGTAAAAATTTCCAGCAACATTAATACTGAAATGATCATGGTTGCAGGCATCACAGCCAAAATAATTTCCGTTTTAAGATTAAATTTCCTGAACATTCATTTTAGCATCAACAATTTTGCCAGTAGATTAATATACTTCCATTATAGGTTTAAACTGGTAGATGGTCTTATTTTTGAATCATTAACTACAACATTGCGCCATATGAGTAGATTAATTATAATATCCAGCCGTTTGCCTTATTCTATTGATAAAACAGATGAAAATATTACACTGCGCCAAAGCTCTGGTGGACTGGTTTCTGCATTGAAAAGTTTTTTTGAAAATACAAGAGATCAGCAGGATCATTATACAGAAAAAATATGGATCGGGAGTCTTGATGCCTCTGTTGAAGAATGGGAAACAGCAAAAGATGATGCTGATGATAACCAGGACTTCAGGGTAGAACCCATTTTTGTTGATCCTGAACTTTATGAGGGATTTTATAATGGCTTTTCCAATTCCACTTTATGGCCATTGTTTCATTATTTTCCTTCCATTGTACAATACGATAAAAATTCTTATAGCAGCTATATAAAGGTTAATGAACAATTTGCAGAAAAAATTCTAAATATTTATCAAAAAGGCGATGTTATTTGGGTGCACGATTACCAGTTAATGCTTGTGCCAAAATTATTACGTGATAAATTGCCTGAAGCAACTATTGGTTTTTTTCTTCATATTCCTTTTCCCTCTTATGAATTGGTAAGGTTATTACCAACGGCATGGAAAAAGCAAATACTGGAAGGCATGCTTGGTGCAGATTTAATAGGATTTCATACACACGATTATGTTCAGCATTTTATTCAATCTGCTAAAATGATCTTGCAGGTAGAAAATCAATTTAATACAATACACTACAACAACAGGGTTATAAAAGCAGATTTGTTTCCTATAGGTATAGACTACAAAAAATTCAGGAATGCTATAAGTGATAAAGTAGTTGTAGCCATTAATCAAAGTCTGGAAGATCGTTTTTCTGAACAGAAAATATTGTTTTCTGTAGATCGTCTGGATTATACAAAGGGATTGAATTACAGGTTAAAAGGATTTGAAGAATTTCTGGAAAAATATCCTGAATGGATTGGAAAAGTGGTATTTATATTAAACGTCATTCCATCAAGAGATTTAATTCCTGCATACATAGAAAGAAAAAGAGAAATAGAAGAAAAAGTAAGCACCATCAATGGCCGTTATTCAACACTGCATTGGCAGCCTTTAATTTATCGTTTTAATCATCTTGCATTTGATGAACTTTGTGCATTATATCAAACAGCAGATGTTGCATTAATAACACCATTACGTGATGGAATGAACCTGGTGGCAAAAGAGTATGTTGCAAGTTGTTTGGATAAAGGAGTTTTGATATTAAGTGAATTAACAGGTGCTGCCAGTGAACTTAATGAAGCTATTATTGTGAATCCTACTGATACAGAAGAAGTGGCAGATGCCATTGCAGAAGCTCTTTTAATGCCATTGATTGAACAACGTTCACGTCTATCGTACATGCAAAGACGCTTATCTCAGTATGATGTTGTAAAATGGATCTCAGATTTTCTGGATGTATTAAACAGTACCAAAGAGGAGCAAAGACAGCAACGTGTAAACCTGTTGAACTATGAAACAATGGCGCAGATTACACAACAATATGTGCAGGCAAACAAAAGATGCATATTGCTGGATTATGATGGTACACTGGCACCTTATCAAAAACTGCCATCAATGGCAGTACCTGCATCCGAAATAATAGATCTATTAAACGATTTGTGTTCCATTGAGCAAAATGAAGTGGTTATTATAAGCGGGCGTGATGTAGATTCTCTGGATAAATGGCTTGGAAAGCTTCCTATTAATTTGGTAGCGGAACACGGTGCCTGCATTAAGTACAAAGGTGGCGACTGGCAACAGCAGGTTACTACTTCACCTGAATGGAAAGATGAGATCCGGCCTTTAATGGAATTGTTTGTTACACGCTGTGTGGGTTCTTTTATTGAAGAAAAAGGAAATACCCTTGCATGGCATTACAGAAACACACATCCCGATCTGGGTTTTATCCGATCAAGAGATTTGCGTAACAGTTTATTGCAGTTAATAACCAATACTCCGTTACAGGTTATAGATGGTAATAAGGTTTTGGAAGTAAGGCTTGCAGGGATAGACAAAGGAGCCACTGCTTTAAAACTTATAAAGCAGTTTCAACCTGATTTTACTTTTTGTATTGGAGATGATACTACGGATGAAGATATGTTCAGGGTATTGCGTGATACAGCTTTTACGGTTAGAGTAGGAGGTGGTAACACGGCAGCTAAATATACACTTTCGTCTCAGCAACAGGTGTATCCTTTATTACAAAAGTTTTTAGCTCCTGCACCAAAAGAAGAATATGGCTATTCATAAATATGAGATGGGAGTAATAGGCAATTGCTCCTTTCTTGCTTATGTGGATCTTAAGGCAGATATCAAATGGTTGTGCATGCCTAAGTTTGACAGCAGCTTTATCTTTGGTTCTTTACTGGACGAAGAAAAAGGAGGACATTTTTATATTGTACCGGCTCTTGAAGATTATGAAAGTAAACAGTACTATGTTCCCAATACAAATGTTCTTTGTACAGAATTTACGTCACCGTGAGAGATTTAATTCAGAAATTTTTAGCTCACAGATGTTACTGATTACCACAGGTAAGACTTATATTATATATATCTGCGAGCAACTGTGTAATCCATGAGAGATTTAATTCAGAAATTTTTAGCTCACAGATGTCACTGATTACCACAGATAAGACTTATATATTTCATCTGTGTGCATCTGTGTAATCCGTGAGAGATATAATTCAGAAATATTTAGCTCACAGATATCACTCAAAATTATTTTAATTTTATTCAAAATGTAATTCGAAACACCACTGAATCAGTACAACCGTTATACTTAAATTACCAGCGAAAAAGATTTATTGAAAAAGAACTCCCATTAGCAGAATATAAAGGAACCCAACCCGTTTGTGTAGGTAACAAGTTATATGAACCAATTAAATAATGTTTATGGTCAAGTTGATGCATATGATTTTGTTTAATTTTATTTTTTATTGGCCGGAATTATAAATAAGAAATTAAAATGTCATTCTTAATTACAAACATTAAACAATTAATTGGAGTACGAACTGATTATAAACTATTAAGAGGTGAGGAACTGGCTGAACTGCCTTTAATAGATAATGCTTATTTGGTTTTAGATGGTGAAAGAATAGCAGATTTTGGGAGGATGGAAGACTTAAAAGATGATCCTGAATATTATAATGATACTTATGATGCCGCGGGTGGTAGTATACTGCCAACATGGTGCGATAGTCATACACATTTGGTGTTTGCTGCCAGCAGGGAAAATGAATTTGTAGATAAATTAAAAGGAGCATCCTATGCTGAAATTGCTGCAAAGGGAGGAGGGATATTAAATTCGGCAGCTAAATTAAATGGAACTTCAGAAGACGAATTATTTGAACTGGCATCTGAACGATTAAAGAATTTAATGCGTTTGGGAACAGGTGCCATTGAAATCAAAAGCGGTTATGGACTTACGTTAGAAGGTGAGCTAAAAATGCTTAGAGTTATTAAAAGACTCAAGGAAAAATCTCCAATTCCCATTAAATCTACTTTTTTAGGTGCACATGCATTTCCTCAGGAATTTAAGGATAACAAACAAGCTTACGTGAACCTGGTGATAAATGAAATGCTGCCTGCAATAGCAAATGAAGAACTGGCAGATTTTATTGATGTATTTTGTGAAGAAGGATTTTTTACACCGGAGCAAACTGAAACTATTTGCAATGCAGGTAAAAATTTTGGACTGAAACCAAAAATACATGCAAATCAATTAAACGTTTCAGGCGGGGTTCAAGTTGGTATAAAATGTAATGCTGTTTCTGTTGATCACCTGGAGAGCATGGATGATGAGGCAATCAATGCATTGTCTCAATCATCAACAATAGGAACCTTTCTTCCAACTGCTGCATTTTATTTGCGTATGCCATACCAGGAGGCAAGAAAAATGATTTATGCCGGTTGTGCTATTGCATTAGCTTCTGATTTTAATCCGGGATCTTCACCTTCCGGAAATATGAATTTTGTTGTAGCCTTAAGTTGCATTCAATTAAAAATGCTGCCAGAAGAAGCTATTAATGCTGCCACTATAAATGGGGCTTATGCAATGGAATTAGAAAATGAAGTTGGCAGTATAACCATTGGTAAAAAAGCCAATTTTATCTTAACCAAACCTATATCCTCAATTGCTTATATACCATATGCATTTGGTGATAATCATATTCATAAAGTAATGTTAGCCGGGGAGTGGGTTTATTAACCTAACTTTTTTTTCTAAAAATATTTTTGATATAATTCCCTGCTTTATTCACTACACCTCCTTTTCCTGCAATTGTCTCAATTAGCTCACCATCTACATGTTGAACATCATGCATTTGAATTCCAATTTCTAGTTGCTTTGGAAAAAGAAGAATGAAACTGTTGTTCTTAAAATAATTGGTTAAGTAATATGATAGCTTATCCAGGTATGGTGAGAAAGAAACTTGTCCTTTACGAGATGATATAATTACAAATAAATCATCTGGTTTTAACTCTCCGCTGAGTACCAGAAAATCATCCCAGTTTCTGAAAGGTATAAATTCTGATTTCACTGAATTTTTAGTAGCCTCATGCAGCTCCTTTAGTTCATGTATTGTTTCATTGTTAGCAAAGAACTTTACAGAAATACCAGATTCCTTTGCAATTGTATATAATTTTCTAAACCAGTGCACAAAGCCTGGTTCCATTTCTGCTTTTGGTGTTACCGCTATCACCATCCGTTTTAATGTATTAAAAGGCTGTACCGATTTGTAAATGAAAATGGTTTCAGGTGTGCTTCTTAAAATCCTTTCTGCTGTTGGACCTAATAAATCCTGCTGATCAGAACTGGAATGAAGTCCAATGATAATATCTGTAATATTTTGTTCTTTAATCGTATAAATTATCCCATTTGATATATTCATATCAAACCTTGTTAATGGAATAACTGTATTATTAGTAGCAACAGCATGCTTAACTGCTTTATCAATCATCTTTTTTCCTGAGGATACAGATCTGCCATCGGCACTTTCATCGCTAACAACGTGCAAAGCATACACTGGTATAGTACTTTCTTTTGGTTTAAGCATCAATCCAAAATCTACTAATTCTGTTATGGTTTCAGGATAAGCCAAGGAAATCAATATCTTATCATCACCATTTTTTTCTTCTAAGTCTTTTGCCTCTTCTTTAAGTGCTAGTTTTCTTGAAGCTTTTTCAACTACAAATGAGCTGATAGTGCAGGTTACCAGTATCATCAAAATGGTTCCGTTTAATACATCCTCTGTTAATAAACGAATAGGTTCACCTGTAGCTGTTTCATCAAGTATAATATTATAACCTACTAATACTACTGCTAGTGTTGCTCCCACTCTGGCATTGCTTAATCCAAAAATCATCTGTCTTTCAAGAGCTGCTAAACCAAATGTTTTTTGTGTAAGCCATGCAGCAACAAATTTTGAAATGACTGCCAAAACAATCATTACACCAGCGAGTTCTAATGCACCCCATCCTTTGAAAAGCACGCTAAAATCTACCAACATTCCTACACTTATCAGAAAGAAAGGAATAAAAAATGCATTACCAACAAATTCAATCCTGTTCATTAAAACAGATGAATGTGGTATAAAAGGATTAAGGACCAATCCGGAAATGAAAGCTCCTATAATAGCTTCCAGTCCTGCCACTTCTGCCAGGAAAGCACCTAAAAACACCATGGCTAAAACAAAAATGTATTGTGAGATGCTGTCATTAAACGTTTTAAAAAACCATCTTGCTATCAGGGGAAAAACAAAAAATATAATAGCACCACATAATATGGACGATACAACCAGCCTTATCCAAAAAGAAGTTTCTATTTCACCCTGCGTAGTACCTGTTACCGCAGCTAATACTAAAAGAGCAAGAATATCTGTAATAATGGTTCCGCCAATAGTTAAGGTCACTGCCCTGGTACGCGATAATCCAAATTTACTGGCAATAGGGTATGCAAGCAAAGTATGCGAAGCAAACATACTGGCAATAAGTAATGATGCTTCAATCGAAAAATTAAACAAAAAATAAATAGATATCGTTCCTAAGATCATAGGAACTAAAAAAGTAAAAAGTCCAAAAACAAAACTTGTAAATCTATTTTTTCTGAATTCCTCAAGGTCAATTTCCAGTCCAGCAGTAAACATGATATATAATAAACCCACTGTACCAAATAAAACTATGCTGCTGTCTCTTAATAGTAAGTTGAAACCATAAGGTCCAATGATAATACCTGCAATAATTAATCCTATTATGTGCGGTACCTTTATTTTATCAAAAAGAATAGGTGCAAAAAGTATAATAAACAATACCAGTGAAAAAATGATCACCGGGTTACTAAGAGGCAATGAAAAATCTAAATCACTTAATAAAATCATTTGAATAAATTCTCTGCTGAAAAATTATTGTTTAGTCATATCCATACTGTAAATGATCTTACAATCACCCTCTCTTACAATTTCTCTGGTACCTTCCATCCTTGTGTCTGAGGTAAGTCTTAATCTTACCACCATACGAGTTGCCGGTTGAGAGGGAGAAACTTGTGCATCTTCAATTAACTCAAGTGTATTACCGGTATAAATGCCAGTATATATTCTGACAAGCTGGTTACTTGCCCTTGCCTGTGCTATAACTTTATTGGATTCATAATTTATCTGCCATGTTTCATTTCTTA
>JACDAZ010000127.1 GCA_013695175.1 Flavisolibacter sp.
GGCATTTGTAGATACATTACCGTGCTGACCCTGTAAATAATAAACTGCCTTCAGGTAATTTTCTTCTGTAGTTGAAAATTTCAATACGTCTAATTAAATATTTAGACAAATCTAAAAATATTTTGGATTCATTTCCAAAAAATTTTATGGAACTTTCTATATTGACAGATTTTCTTTTATTTACATAAAATAACCAGAATGCTACGACCCGGGTTTTTACTTTTGATGATTGGATTTATGGCTTGCAATGGAAATAGTGAAGTGGAAATTGAAAATGAAACCGAATTTAATTTTGAAAGATTTTCAAACCTGTTCAAAGAGCAAACTGTTCCTTTTGGTTTACCCGATACAACTTTATTAAACAATAAGGATACTGCAACTTTATCAAATCTTGTATTTAAAAGTTATATACCCGATAGTATTAAAACTGCTTTGGTGGGAGATAAAAATGCCCGTTTTATTCCACTTTATAAAATGCAGCATCCGCAGGGTGAAACTTATTTTCTAACAAAAGTAATAAGTGGAAAAAAGAAAGCAGCAATGCTTACCATATTTGATAAGGAAAATAATTATGCATCTTCATTTCCTTTTTTAATGCCCGATACAGATCCTGCTACTTCGCAAGCTACCATTTTGGATAAATCTTTTTCTATTAGCCGCAACATGGTCAAGAAAATGAAAGATGGTACAATCGCTGATGGTAAACATGTTTATGCTTTTGACAGGGAAAACAGGGATTTTTTATTAGTTATGACAGATTTACTGGATGATTCAAACCTGGAGCTCATCAATCCGATTGATACTTTGCCGGCTACTGCAAAATATACAGGAGATTATATAAAGGATAAAAAAAATATAGTTTCCATACGTAATGGCAGGTCTGAAAATGAAGTTCAGATCTTTTTACATTTTGAAAGAAAAGATGGTTGCTCAGGAGAAATTAAGGGGTATGCAATTTATACTTCTTCTAAAACGGCTGTATTCAGAGAAGTTCCATGTATATTGGAATTAAATTTTTCAGCCAATTCAGTAACTGTAAAAGAAATAGAGGGATGTGGCTCATACCGTGGTACAATGTGCACATTTGAAGGTAGTTACCCAAAAAAAAAGACAGCTAAACCAAAATCTTAAATCTGCTTATCCGGAAAATAAAAAAATTATCATTGTGTAGTATTAACACAATCCTTGTAATTATATTTATTTTGCGAAGCCAAATTGAAACAAATGAATTTTAAATCTTTCAAAGTACCTTATCCTATTGATACGCGTTACAGTAAAAGTGTTGCTTATTTTTCTATGGAATTCGCCATCCACCAACCTTTAAAAATTTATAGTGGTGGTTTAGGATTTCTATCCGGTTCGCATTTAAGAAGTGCTTATGAATTAAATCAAAATTTAATAGGAATTGGGATACTTTGGAAATATGGATATTACGACCAGGTAAGAAACCAGGACCAGACCTTACAGGTAACCTGGATGGAAAAGCAATACAGTTTTTTAGAAGACACAGGGATTAAATTTGAAATAACGGTACATGAACACCCGGTATGGGTTAAAGTGATGTACCTGCCACCTGATACATTTCAATCTGCACCACTATTTTTAATGACTACTGATATTCCTGAAAATGATTATGTTTCTCAAACCATAACACACAGGTTATATGATGCTAATGTTGCTACTAAAGTAGCTCAGTTTATTTTACTGGGAGTTGGTGGTGCCAGGCTTATTGATGAATTAGGATTTAATGCTGATGTTTATCATTTAAATGAAGCTCACGGACTTTCAGCAGCATTTTATTTGTATAATAAATTTAATAGAAAAGCAGAGGAAGTAAAAAAACGACTTGTATTTACAACACATACACCAGAGGAAGCAGGTAATGAAAAGCATGATATATATCTATGTCATAAAATGAGTTATTTCTGTGGTTTGACGGTAGATGAAACGAAAGAGCTTACGGGTATGCCCGATGACCAGTTTAACCATTCACTTGCTGCTTTACGTTTAGCAGGCATAGCTAATGGCGTATCGCAATTACATGGAGAAGTTTCAAGGCAGATGTGGAGCAAGTATGATGACATCTGCGAAATCTTATCAATAACAAACTCACAAAACTGGCGGTACTGGGGAGATAAACAACTTTACAGGGCAAAAGATGAAGGTAATGACCTGGCTTTTGATGATCGTAAAAAATGGATGAAAAAAAGAGCTTTTGAAATTGTAGCAGATCAAACAGGTAAACTTTTTGATCCAAATATTTTTACAATAGTTTGGGCAAGACGTTTTGCAGGATATAAAAGGGCAAACCTTATTACCCGCGAAATAGAAAGATTTAATCAATTGGTAAAAAGTTCAAAATATCCTGTTCAAATTATTTGGGCAGGAAAACCTTACCCTGTTGATTATCCGGCCATTTCTGAATTTAATGAACTGGTTCACCTAAGTAAAAATTATAAGAATGTAGCTGTTATGGTGGGCTACGAATTAGCTCTTTCTAAAAGAATGAAACAAGCTGCAGATTGCTGGTTAAATAATCCAAGAGTTCCAAGGGAAGCATCAGGTACAAGTGGGATGACTGCAGCAATGAATGGTGCGGTAAACTTTTCAACCAATGATGGCTGGATACCGGAATTTATTCATCATGGTAATAATGGTTTTGTTGTTCCCCCTGCAGATTACCATAATATGACTGTTCATGAACAGGATCAATATGATCTTGACCACGTTTATTCAATTTTACAAAGTGAAATTTTGCCGCTTTATTATGATGATTATAGTACCTGGAGACAGATTGTAAAAAATGGCATGAGAGATGTTCAATTACAATTTGACAGTAACCGTATGGCTAATGAATATTATAACTTGCTTTATAACCAGCCATACAGTGTGTATGCCTGATTTAATCAGTAAATTGTTCAGTCATAGCATTTATAGAATTACTGGCAGGAAAGAAACCTGCCAGTTTTTTTATAACACCTTCCACAAGGGCATCAGGGCAGGATGCTCCACTTGTTATTAATATTGATACCGGTTCTGATCCTGGCAAATAATTTTTAGTGATCAGTTCCATTCTGGTATGAAAGTCATAATGCATTATAGTTTGCGCTGATAATATTTTCTCTTCGCTGTTAATATAAAAAGTAGGAAGTTGCTCTTCGCACAACTCCACGAGGTGTGATGTATTGGAAGAATTATAACCACCAACAACAATAGCCAGGTCTGCATTAGTTTGTAGCATACCGGTAACAGCAGATTGATTATCATTGGTTGCATAACAAAGCGTATCTCTTGTATCTGCAAAACGCTCTCTTACATTTTCTTCAGTTAATTGGTGTTTTTCAACCATCACATCTTTTAAGAAATCAGCTATCGCCTGTGTATCACTTGCCAGCATGGTAGTTTGATTTACCACACCAATACGCTCGAGGTCTTTATCCACGTTAAAACCTTCAGAGTACTGATTTTTAAATTCATCATAAAAAAAAGAAGCTGACTTTTCACCTGTTATATATTTTGAAAGTTGCCTGGCCTGTTCCATATCTCTTACCACAACAGAAGGTGCATTGGCAGAAGCATGAGAAAATGTAGCGCGTGTTTCTTCATGCTGTGGTTTACCATGGATGATGATAGTGTAACTGTTCTTAGCTATTATTTCGCTGCGGTTCCAGACTTTTTCTACGAACGGACAGGTTGTATCATAATTTTCAATGGCAATTCCAATGTCTTTTAATTTTTTTTCAATCTGGAGTGTTGTTCCAAAAGCCGGAATTAAAACAATATCTTCCGCTGTCAGTTCTTCAAATGGTGTTATTTGTTTTCCTGAAGTATCCTGTAAGAAATTTACACCCAGTGATTTAAGATCCTGGTTCACCTGCGGGTTGTGAATCATTTCACTTAACAAGAATATTCTTTTTCCTTTATTTTCTTCAATAGTTTTAAAAGCAATATCTATAGCATTTTCCAC
Organism: Flavisolibacter sp.; assembly: GCA_013695175.1. Classification (GTDB taxonomy): domain Bacteria; phylum Bacteroidota; class Bacteroidia; order Chitinophagales; family Chitinophagaceae; genus Flavisolibacter. The sequence goes on from JACDAZ010000127.1 coordinate 3,968, forward strand.
CCCGTAACAAAAGCCAAAATGACGGGCAAGGAATATGCGCAAAGGACCAAAATCCAATAAAGTAGGAGAGAAATCTTTTTTCATCCTGTCCATTTCCTTTCTTTTCTTTTTAATGGCAGAAATGAGAGGACTTCGGTAATTAATAGGAACATCAAAAGTTTTCATCGCCTGACAAAGTTAGAAGCTAAACTGCTAATAGTCTTTTAATGTATTAAATTGCCGGAAAAACCGGTACATCATGAGGGTTGCTTATTTATCTTTTTTTTTATTCATTTTATCAGCATGTCAGTCTTCTTCTGTTAAAACAAGCCAGGAACAGCAAACATTGAACAATTCAAATATGAACTGGATCTATACTACTAATATTTATGAAGTAAACTTAAGGCAATATACTCCGGAGGGAACGATAAATGCCTTTTTAAAAGAGTTGCCAAGGTTGAAGGAAATGGGAGTGCAGACCTTGTGGTTTATGCCAATAACACCCATTGCTCAGAAAAATAAAAAGGGCAGCTTAGGAAGCTATTATGCGGCAGCAGATTATACTTCTGTAAGTCCTGAATTTGGGACTATAGATGATTTTAAAAACCTGGTAAAGCAGGCACACAGTATGGGTTTTAAAGTAATTATTGATTGGGTAGCTAATCATACAGGCTGGGATCATGTTTGGACTAAAACACATCCGGAATATTACCTGATGGATAGTTCAACCAATGATTTCCTCATAGCATCGGGTATGGATGATATCATTGAACTTGATTTTTCAAAGCCTGAACTAAGAAGGGCTATGTTAGATGCTATGAAATTTTGGGTTCAGGAGGCAGATATAGATGGTTTCAGGGCCGATCTTGCTTATTGGGTAGAATTAGATTTTTGGCAGGAAGCAAAAAAAGAGCTGGAAAAAACTAAACCTCTTTTTTGGCTGGGAGAATTAGACCCCCTCGAAAAACCTGAGTATATGCAGGTATTTGATGCTGCTTATACCTGGACCTGGATGCATAAATCCAGAGACTTTTATGCAGGCAAAGTCAATCTCGATAGCTTTTACCAGGTTTTGGTACAATATCAAAATGCTCCCGGAATGAAAGCCTGGTTTACTACAAACCACGATGAAAACAGCTGGAATGGAACAGAATATGAAAAATATGGTGATGCAGCCAAGGCATTTGCAGTATTTACTGCTACATGGCAGGGCCTGCCATTAATTTATAGCGGTCAGGAATTGCCCAATACAAAACGTCTTGAATTTTTTGAAAAGGATCCTATAAAATGGACAGGAGAAAATAAGCTACACGATTTTTATAAAACTTTATTTAATCTTCATTCTACACACCCGGCTTTAGATGCACGGGTTCCTGTACAAAGAATTGCAACATCTGCTGATTCACATGTATTAGCTTACCAGCGAAAAAAAGATAATAAGGAGGTTTTAGTGATATTGAATTTATCTCCCCTGCCTGCCAAATTTAATTTAACGAACAGGGAAACAACCGGTACATATCGTAATGTTTTTACAAACCAGCAAACAACTTTAAATGCTTCTTCAGTATTTGAAATAGACAGGTGGGATTATATAGTATTAGAAAAATAAAACCCGAACAAGAATGTCCGGGTTTAAAACATGCCTGAGAAAAAATTAACTGCCTATTCTTTTCACACTGCTGGAACCGGAGGAACGTGTGTCTTTAACTGAAGCGCCACCTTTATAAAAAATATCACTTCCTCCGCTAGCCTTTGCATCAAGATCTTTATTAACTGTTATTTTAACATCGCTGCCCCCGCTGGCATTGATTGTAGCTATATCAGAAATAAGTTCATAACCGTTAAAATCACTGCCACCACTGGCACTAACAGATATATTTTCAGCTTTTCCGGAAATACTTATATCAGAACCTCCGCTAGCATTTACTTTCAAGTCTTGCACTGATACGCTTCCTTTAAAATCAGATCCACCCGAAACATGTAGGGACAAATTATTTACAGTAATGCTACCATCAACGAAAATATCAGAACCACCGGATGCAGATAAAGACTCCAGTTGTTTATAAGAAACATAAGCTTTTAAAGCTTTATTAGAAGCCATTAATATATTTTTTCCTTCTTTCCATTCATACCAAATTTTTAAAACACCATTTTCCACTTCTGTTTTAATGCGATCTCTGAATTCGGTGTCTTTTGCACTTACTGCCACCATTTCTTCACCATAACTTATATGCAAATCAATGCCATGAGAAACACGAATGGCTTTATAACCTTTTACAGATCGGGTTTCTGCATTAGCATCATAAATGGTTTTTTGCGCCTGTACCATTAAACTGCAGGAAATAAATAAAAGCAGTAATATTTTTTTCATATAAAATTTGCTTTGAGTTTAAGGTTATACGATAAAGGAATACGGAATGTTACAGTTGAAATTCTTTTTTTATACATTTGCAGCTGAATCACCCGGGGTGTTTGGTAAAACCAGACTGAGATTATACCCGTAGAACCTGATCAGGGTAATGCCTGCGCAGGGAAGGTCAAGGTTTTCTCCTTTCCAATTGCTGCATTCCCCTTTTCATAAAGAATATTATATGAAAAGGATTTTAATTTTATTAATCACCGTTTTTTCAACCTTGTTAACTTTTTCTCAACAAGACACTATTGAATTAGTACCAGTTGAAGTACGTGCCTTAAGGGCAAATGCTACTGCACCTTTTAGTAAAACAAATCTTGTAAAGGAACAACTGGTAAAGCAAAACCTTGGGCAGGACCTGCCTTTCCTCTTAAACCAAACACCTTCTGTTGTTATTAATTCTGATGCCGGTAATGGAGTGGGTTATACCGGGATAAGAATTAGAGGTACCGATGCTACCAGGATTAATGTCACCATCAATGGTATCCCTTTTAATGATCCGGAAAGCCAGGGAACTTTTTTTGTAGATCTTCCTGATCTTGCTTCTTCTGTCCGCAGCATACAAATTCAAAGAGGTGTGGGAACATCATCAAATGGTCCGGGTGCTTTTGGAGCTACTATAAACCTGAGTACTAATGAAATTAATAAAGAAGCTTATGCTGAATTTAATAATAGCTATGGGTCTTTTAATACACTAAAAAACACCATCAGGGTAGGAAGCGGCTTACTTGGAAATCATTTTACCGTAGATGCCAGAGCTTCCAGAATAAGCAGCGATGGTTATATAGACAGGGCAAGCAGTAATTTAAAATCTGTTTATTTATCAGGTGCATATTTGAATGATAAAACATCTCTTCGTTTCACCACATTTTCAGGGTTAGAAAAAACTTACCAGGCCTGGTATGGAGTTTCTGAAGCAGATTTGAAAACCAACAGGAGGAGCAATTCTGCAGGTATGGCCAGACCGGGAGCACCATATGATAATGAAACAGATAATTACCAACAGGATCATTACCAGTTTTTTTGGGATCAGAAGTTGTCGCCACATTTGATTTTCAATACAGGATTATTTTATATAAAGGGAAAGGGTTTTTATGAACAATATAAAGCCAGTGAAAGATTTTCAAAATATGGACTGCCTGATGTACAGCGTGGGAATGAAGTTGTCAGAAGAACTGACCTGGTAAGGCAGTTGTGGCTTGATAATGATTTTTATGGCAATATCTTTTCATTTTTATATACCAGGCCTGCTACAAAAATTACATTGGGCGGATCTTTTAATAATTATGATGGTGACCATATTGGGTATGTAACATGGGCACAACAAGGAATGCCCACTGAAAAACATACCTGGTACGATTTACCTGCCCATAAAAAAGACAAAAGTGTTTATGCAAAATGGCAACAAAATCTAACACCACAATTACAGTTATTTACTGATGTACAATGGAGAAATGTTGACTATAAAATAAATGGTTTCAGGGATCATCCTGATCTGGTAATTCACAATGATTATCATTTCTTAAATCCAAAAATCGGGTTGACCTATTATGATAATACAACCATGGCATTTATTTCTTTTAGCAGGGCTACTAAAGAACCCAATAGAAATGATTTTGAAGCAGGACAATCAAATCAACCCAAACCGGAAATATTAAATGATATAGAAGCAGGTTGGGAATACACTAAAGGCAGGATGAAGTTGGCAACAAATTTATACTTCATGAAATACAAAGACCAGTTAGTATTAACCGGTGAAATAAATGATGTAGGTGCTTATAGCAGAACCAATATTGATGATAGTTACCGGGCAGGTATAGAATTGCAGGCTGCTGCAAATGTGAATACATGGTTTCAAATAGAAGGGAATATTGCGTTCAGCCGAAATAAAATTAAAAATTTTAAAGAGTTTATAGATGATTACGATGCTGGTGGTCAAAAAGTAAATGAATACACTGAAACTGACATTTCCTTTTCACCTGATATAGTGGCAGCAGCTAACCTAACTTTTAAACCTTTACAGGCAGCAGAAATAAGTTTAATAAGTAAATATGTAGGTAAGCAATATTTAGACAATACAAGTAATGAAGCACGAAAACTGTATCCTTATTATACACAGGATATCAGGTTAATTTTTTCAATGAGCAGAAAATATTTAAAGGATGTTTCATTTATAGGTCAGGTTAATAATGTTTTTAATAAATTATATGAACCTAACGGTTATACATATAGTTATTATGCAGGTGGAGCTTTAACAACTGAAAACTATTATTTTCCTATGGCTGGAATAAACTGGATGTTAGGAGTAAACATCAGGTTATAGAAGAATCACGATGATCGTTACTGTTGTTGAACAGCAGGTATATCTCCATATTTATTTTGCCATTCTTCTATGCCACCCGTTAAATTTTTTGTATTGGTAAAACCCAATTGATCTAAAACATGGCAAGCCATCATGCTGCGGTGACCACTGCGGCAATGGATTATGATCTCTTCTTCTTTTAAATTTTCAATATCCTCAACCTGCATAGTTTGTATTTTATTAAGTGGAAATAATTTGCCACCCATATTTGCCTCTGCATATTCATGCGGTTCCCGTACGTCAATTAAAATAATCTTTTCACCCTTATCAATCTTTTCCTTTAATTCTTCTGCTGTAATGTTTTTCATGCTCAGGTTTTTAATAATCATTATCAACTGATTCCTGCACAGGTGCTCTTCTTGCTCGTTCCAGTGAATCAACATTTGGTTTGTCAACGCTTAACCAAACATCCATCATTTGTCCGGGTCTGATTCTAAATTGCCTTCCCTGTTCATCTCTTGATTGTGGATTTTGCCTGTAAACGAAAGCGTTTTCTCTATCTGTAACTGTTGGATCGGCAATAACAGCTCCTAAAATCAAACCTGAAGCATCCATTAAAATTTTTGCTTCACTAAATGTTAATCCCAGTAACCTGGGAACGGACATACTTTCTGTTCCAAGCCCGGTGCCTAATACAAGAGAAATTGAACTGCCTGTTCTGATTTTTGTACCTGCCGCAATTTGTTGACCATTATAAATTTGTTCTAAAACAGAATTTTTAGCAAAATCGGGTTTGAAGCTGGTATCACCTACCTTAAGTCCTGCATTTTTCAAAAGCATTTCGGCATTACGAATACTATATCCCACAACGTTGGGCATTTCAACATCCGGGGGTAAAAGGCGGTTGATAGTTACATAAACTGTACGATTTACTTTAACAACAGCATCAGCCTCCGGAACCTGTTTCATAATTACTGTGGGGGGCAAGGAATCATAATAAACAGAATCCTGAACTACTATATCAAATCCTTGTTCATCTAAAATATTTGTTGCTTCTTCTAATGTTTTGCCTGTTAATGCAGGTACATTGCGGGCCACACCATGTAAAGTGATCCAGTTGAGAGATAACATAAAAACCAGTATTAGAAGGAAGAGCAGGATAAATCCAATAATAACATTAAACCATAAAGGGCGGCTGGTTAAGTAAGTGCGAATAATTTTTTTCAAGATTAGATTTTAATGTTAGGTTGTGCAAGATAAGTAAACTGGTCACACATGAAGATTGGAACTAGTTAAAGCTTCTCCTAATAGGTCAGCATAAAATTTTTCTAAAGTCATACCGGCAGCTTTAACTTGCTGAGGTATAATACTGGCTTCACTTTGCCCGGGTACAGTATTGATTTCCAACATGTATGGCATCTGTTTATTTTCATCATAAATAAAATCTATACGTACTACGCCACTACAATTAAAAATCTCGTAAATTTTTTTTGCAGCAGATTCTATTTGTTGTTTCCAATTGGCAGGAACATCAGCCGGCGTTACTTCTGATGATTTACCCCCATACTTAGCTTCAAAATCGAAAAAATCTTTTTGAGTCATTACCTCCGTTATAGGAAGAACTTTTATTTCATTTTGAAATTTATAAACACCTACAGTAAACTCTCTTCCCTTGATCATTTCTTCTACCAATACCTGGTCATCTTCTTTAAATGCTTTTTCGATGGCAGGTTCCAGTTCAGAAGCATCATTTATTTTACTCATGCCTATGCTGGAGCCACCATTGTTTGGCTTTATAAATAGAGGAAGCTGAAGCTGGGTAAGAATGTTTCCTAAATTAAAATCACTTCCTTTAAAAAGATGTGCTGAATTAGCAACTTTTATATCAGCCAGGGAAGCTACAGCTACTGTATATCTTTTATTAAAGGTTATTGCTGATGTAGCTGCGTTACATGATGTGTAAGGTATTTTTAACATATCAAAATATCCCTGCAATTTTCCATCTTCTCCGGGAGTACCGTGTATACCAATAAATACTGCATCAAAAATAATTTTAGAACCATTTAATTGTAAACTAAAATCGTTTCTGTCAACTTGAATTTTTTGAGAACTTTTATCAAGATAAAACCATCCTTCAGTATTTATGTCAATGGTATAAACTTCAAATAAATTTTTATCGAGGTTATTATAAATTGTTTTTGCTGATTTATAAGAAATTTGAGATTCGCCTGAATATCCCCCTGTTACCAATGCAATTTTTTTCTTCATTTGTATTATTTGTCAAAAAGGTACAAATCTTATCAATTTTTTTTTAAGTAAGAAGTTATATACGAAAAAGGTGAAGAATTTTTCATCCTCACCTTTTATTCCATACCTATAATTAGTTTAACCAGATAGATTAATCAAGATGCAATGCTTGTTTTTTTACTAATAGTTCATCTACTGTTTCCTGATACATTTCATCGGGTACACAACAATCTACAGGGCAAACAGCTGCACATTGTGGTTCTTCATGAAAACCCTGGCACTCAGTACACTTGCTTGGAACTATATAATACACATCTACGGCAACCGGAGCATTTCTTTGTTCTGCATCTACCACAGTGCCATCAATTAAAGTATGCTGACCCTTAACTGCAGTTCCGTCAGTAATGGCCCATTCTACACCTCCTTCATAAATAGCATTATTGGGACATTCAGGTTCACATGCTCCACAGTTTATACATTCATCTGTTATTTTAATTGCCATGATAATTGTTTGAGTTGTTCGGTTTTACTTTTGCAAAACAAAAATAGATGGTACATACCAAAAAAACCATTCCAATATAAAAACATTTCCTGGAATGACCTCATAAAATATATTATGGATTTAAATAAAAGAATAGAAGTTTTAGAGCAGTTAGGGAAGTATATGACAAGTAATGAGCAGGAATGGAAGGATGTAAAAGAAAAAGCCTATAGGCATAATCCCTGGTTTTTACCTGAGTTTATAGAAATTGCTGTTCAAAATATCAGCAACAGGTTTTTAAACAGGGAGGTATTAATTCGATTTGTAAATAATTATAACCTGCCACCAAATAATGTATTCTCCAAAAAAATTGGGATTGTAATGGCTGGTAATATTCCATTGGTGGGTTTTCATGATTTTTTATGCACTTTTCTCACCGGGCATAAAGCTATTATTAAGCTTTCCTCAAAGGATGATATTTTGTTAAAGCACCTGGTCAATAAACTGAAGGAATACAACGAGGAGGCGGAACAATATGTTTTTTTCCAGGATATGTTAAAGGATTGCGATGCATACATAGCAACAGGCAGCTATAATACATCAAGGTATTTTGAATATTATTTTAAAAAATATCCCCACATTATCAGGAAAAATAAAACTTCTGTCGCAATATTAACCGGAGAGGAAACAACTGAAGAGATGGACAAACTGGCAGATGACGTTTATTTGTTTTTTGGCCTGGGATGCAGGAATGTTACAAAAATTTTTGTGCCATATGAATATGCTTTTGTTCCTCTTTTAGATGCTTTTAATAAATATTCTTTTTTGAGTGAGAATAATAAGTATATGAACAATTATGATTACCAATTGTCTATTCTTATACTTAATAAAAAGCATTACATGACTAATGGAAGTCTTTTAGTCGTTGAAGATTCTTCTGTTTTTTCACCAATAGGGCAATTGAATTTTGAATATTATTCCGATGTGGAAGCCCTGGAGCAATCTTTGAAATCAAATGAAGCTATTCAATGTATTGCAGGTGCAAAAAATATTGTTTTTGGTGAAGCACAATGTCCGGCTATAGATAATTTTGCTGACGGTGTGGATACAATCAAATTTCTTTTACAATTAAATAGCAAAGGGTAAAAGAACTACGAAGGTCTTAGTAAATTTTTGTTAAACTGAACAGGTGGGTTGACAATCAACACTGACATTATTTACTTTGTATACAAGGCACGTAATTTGACATAAGTTTTTACATACAAATCATTCGACATGAAGTGGAAACATATTTTTTTAATTGTTGCTATCAGTGCTACATCAGCTATTGGTAGTGTTTGGACTTACACTAAAGTATTTAATCATTCTGATTCTTCTATCGGCTCCGCACAAAATGGGATGCCTGTAAATTATGCAGGATTTTTTGATGGGAAAGCTTCACCTGCTGAACCGGTTGATTTTTCTAAAGCAGCCAATGCCACTGTTCCTACAGTAGTGCATATTAAAACCAGAATTCCTGCGCAGAAACAAACTAATGATGTTCCAAAACGTCGTAAAAGTATGTTTGATGACTGGTTTGAAGATTATTTTGGTGGACCAAATGTTGTTCCTGAACAAAGAGCATCAGGCAGTGGTGTATTAATAAGTGAAGATGGATATATTGTCACCAATAATCATGTTATATCAAATGGTGGTTCCGGTGTTGCTGATGAAATAACCGTAACCCTGCACAATAGAAAAATATATAAGGCAAAAGTAGTTGGCCGCGATCCAAGTAGTGACCTTGCAGTTTTAAAAATTGACGGTAATAAATTTCCTTTTTTATTGTATGGCAATAGTGATATTGTGCAGTTAGGTCAATGGGTTTTAGCTGTGGGTTATCCTTTAACATTAGAAACAACAGTTACAGCAGGTATAGTTTCGGCAACGGGAAGATCTATTAATATTAACCGCAGGCAAAGTGAAACTCCTATTGAATCATTTATACAAACTGATGCTGCAGTAAACCAGGGTAACAGTGGGGGTGCTTTAGTGAATGTAAGCGGAGAACTTATTGGAATAAATTCTGCTATTCTTGCTCCTACAGGAGTATATGCAGGATATTCTTTTGCTATTCCGGTGAATATCGTAAAGAAAATAGTTGATGATATAGTAAAGTTTGGAGATGTTCAGAGAGGATTTCTTGGAATAACTTATGTTGCTACAGATAACATGTCAGAAGCACAATTAAAAGCTCAGGGTATTCCTGAAAACCTTGATGGTGTTTTTGTATCAGATGTATCTCCTGATGGTGGTGCTTTTGAAGCTGGTATCCGTAAAGGAGATGTCATTACTAAAGTGAATAATTTAGATGTAAGAACAGGTCTTCAAATGAGTGCAGCTATTGCAAGCTTCCGCCCCGGCGACAGGGTGCCAATAAGTTATTTACGAAATGGTAAAGCAGTTAATGCAAATGTAGTGTTGAAGAAAAGGGGTGATGTGATAACATTGAATATTGGAAATACTTTAGGTGCAGAATTGGTAACACTTGAAAAAGATAAAGCACGTCAATATGGTATCAAAGGTGGTGTGGTTGTAAACAGGATAACAGAGGGCGGTCCTATTGGACGTACCAGAATGCAACAGGGTTTTGTTATAACCAGTGTAAATGGACAGGATATTTCCAGTGTTGAAGAACTTACCAGGTTATTATCCACCGCAAGAGGTCCTGTAAGAGTTGAAGGTATATATCCCGGTTATGATGGTACCTATACTTATCCTTTAAATCTGGATCAATAAAAATTGATAGAATATTTCAAGGCCGGTAGATTTTCTACCGGCTTTTCTTTTTGCATGAAGTTGTTTTCCTTTTATGTTTGACAAGATTTATGACATATTGTAAGTCTAAACAATAAAATAAATAAAAAAAGCTTCAGTAAATACAAGAAGATAAGATGCGTGTCCTCACGCATCAAAAATTTACACCAATAGTGATGAAGATTGATGTATTTGTGGTGCCTGAGGACATGCACCTAGGCGTTAGGCAGTCTTTGTACTACATCAGAAGTAAATCCAACATAGATTTTTTCAAATTTTCTGCTGTATAAAACATAAACGTGGTACATAAAAAATCCCGCATAAAGCGGGATCAGTTGTTGCGAAGGGGAGGATCCCTGTCTGCCGACAGGCAGGGAACTCCCACCTATTTATTATGAGCCCTAATACAAA
>JACDAZ010000140.1 GCA_013695175.1 Flavisolibacter sp.
TAAGGTTGTTAACTCTGGATTGTCTACTTAAGGTACTACAAATAAAACTCATATAATAAATTCCGGCAAGGTGTTTCTACCTGAATATTAATCGTAATTCTACCTTGCTTAATTAGCCTCAATAAAATAGGTATTTACACCTGTTAAAAACAGGTATTTACCGAAGTGTTTGTGGCTGTCCATAGACTTAGCTTGCAGCTATGATAACAACACAATACATGACAATCAATGATGAAGTTGATCTATGGGAATCCTGGATTGACAAACAGGTTATTGGTTCGCAAGAAGTAAATATGCTTTATGTAATGGGTGAAATTCTTGCTGATGCAAGCAATGGTAAACCGTTACTGGTAAAGAAAAAAATTCAGTCAACACCTAAAGAATTGCATCTTGAAGTAATGCCTCCCCAGTTTGTAAACAAATTAATAAGTGAAGAAGTATTCTATTCTGAAGTAATAGATGATTTAGATACTTATAACACAGTTGTAATACATAATGGCAACCAGGAAATTACTTATATAGATGAAATAGAAATTCTGGAGGAGCTTTAACTACTATGGAACTAAAGCTCCTTTTTCCAGAAACTGATGTTCATGGAATAGGTGATCCTTTCGGGAATATCATTTTTATTGCTGAGGATTTTACTATTCTTGACTTTATAAATCAGGATTTGGATCAATTAATTGAAACTGTTGCTGTATTAATAGAAAAGCCTATCTATATTATAAAGATTGGCTCTACAGATTTATATTATTTCAGGCGTATAAAATCAAATACCATCCTGGTTCACTGCAGATTTATGAACCTAGAATGGAAAGCTATAAAGATGATCCGGGACCCCGATCCCGAATACATATTTTCATTATTAAAAAGAGGCAGGCTTTTTACAAGCTTTGATTAAAGTTTATAAATGCCGTGTTTAACGGCATAAATTATTATCCCAGCCATATTCTTTGCTTTTATTTTATCCTGAATCTTGTTCCTGTGTCCTTCTACCGTTCTGGTACTGATAAATAATTTTTCTCCAATTTCTTTATTAGAATATTCCTGGCAAATCAATCTCATTATTTCTAATTCTCTTTCAGAAAAATCTACTCTTTGTTTTTTATGATAAGGATTAAAACCGCTCTTAGCTATCATCTGCGCAAGCCTGGTGGAAGTTTTATTGCAATAATAAGTTTCGTTATTATAAACTGATCTTATAGCTTCAAAAATTTCTTCTTTTTGTGCATTTTTTAATAAATAACCTTTTGCACCGGCTTCAAGCATATCAACAATTAAAAATTCATCATCAAACATGGATAATGCAATAATGCCGATTCCGGGAAATTGTTTTGTTAGTGTTTTGGTTGCTTCTATTCCATCAAGCACCGGCATCTTAATATCAGTCACAATTACATCAGGTTTTAATTCCTTGGCAAAATTTACCAGCTCCCGTCCATTTTCAGCTTCACCTATTATTTCAATATCCTGTTGCTTTTTTATCAACATTTTAAAACCATCTCTGAACAATTCATGATCGTCTGCTAATAAAACTTTTATAGTAATTGCTGGTAAATTCATTAAACCGGTATTTCAAATATAAATCTAGTACCTGCATCTTTAGCAGTGTCTATAAACATTTTTCCTTTCATCATTTCCGTTCGGTTTGATAAATTTTTTAATCCCATACCTGAGGCAGCTTTTGATCTTTGATCAAAGTCAAACCCTTTTCCATTGTCTGATGTACTCAATTGAAGTTTATTTTCTGTTACACTAAGATTAATATCTAAAGTATTTGCCTGAGCATGTTTAATGGTATTATGAATTACCTCCTGCACAATGCGATATAAGTTCAATGTATGTTGTTCAGGAAGGTTTAAAGTTTCTACAGAAGATACAAAATCGATTTGCAGGGAATCCTTTTTGCTAATGTAATGGATGAATTCATGAATTGCCATAACCAGACCTTTTCGGAAAAGGATATTGGGCATCAGGTCAAAACTAATCTCCCGAATACGTTTTAATATGGAATCTATATGTTCATTAGTTTTTTCCATATTTACAAGATCTTCCTGTTCTGACAGCTCAAACGTATTAATCTTCATTTTAACAGCAGAAAGCATGGGGCCTAATTCATCATGAAGATCAGAAGCTATACGTGCACGGTCTTTTTCCAAGGCAGTAATTTCAGCTTGTATATTTAGTTTCTCCAGGGCAAGCATTCTTTTTTGCTGCTTTACAAGGGATACTACAAAATAAATAATGATGATACCTAAAACAAGAACACTAATAACTATAGCAGTAAATATGCTTGTTTCCTCAGAATTCATGTAAACAGCGAGTTTTGATTTGGATTAATAAAAATAGAACTTATGAAATTGGATTTGAATACAAAAAATTTTGTAACAATAATTTTTTAAAATTAAACTCAATTCAGGCATATTATCGTAGTCTTACTAATAAATTGTATCGTAAAAATCCAACAATAGGGGTAATTACCATAAATGTGAAATAGAGCGTTAGTGCCATTGATTCAGATGATGAAGGTTTATACTTTTGTATCAGAAGTTGATCGGTAATGAATACGAATCCAGATCCTGAAAAAACCAAAACCGTCCAGACTTCTGATTTTTAAAAATATTAATCCTAAGAAAAACCTATAGAAACCAATGATCCTTTAGAAAAACCTGATGAATCCTTATCCGAAAAACTGAAATCCTATACCCTGAAAGACGAAAGGCGTCCGTACAAAAACAAGACTTTTTAACGCCTATAAAAAATCCCCTATTTTGGGGATTTTTTGATTTTAGGTTCATGGAGTAGTGTAAAGTTTAAAACTTAACAATAACGCTTATTACTTGAATATAATGTTGCTTTATTTTTATAAAATTGGAATTTTTTAGAATTGTATTTTAAAGTTAAAATGCCTCTGACAAGCCTTTATAAATTTTTACTGTTTATGCCCATTGAGATAAATTTTTTTAAGCTTTGTTTTTGCCTGTTTTTCTTTTTCTCATGTTCCAACAGTAATCATCCAGATACTCCGGTTCAATTGAAAAACAACAGTAATGTTAACAGACTTGTAGACATCATTGATAAAGAAGAAAAGACATGGCTGGCCAAAGAATTAAAAAAAACTGTTGAAACACAATTATACTGGGGTAAAAACAAATACCTGGATACAGCATTTACCTTTACATATCACGATGATTTAAAGGAAGAACGTTATAAGGTAATATTCTTGTCAGATGAACCAAATATGAACATAACTTTTATTGCAAATGATTCTCTTAATAAGAGCATTATGATAAAGCCGGGAAATGACAGCAGCCAGGTGAATTACTTACATAATGGGAAAATTATTCATTCAAAAAATATAAGTATTCTGAACAATGTTAGCCTTACATTCTTATCAAAAGAAGAAGAAGCGCTATTTAAAAGAACAATCAATTCCAATTAAAAAACCCTCAAATCAGAGGGTTTTTTTGTGCCCGGGACCGGATTCGAACCAGCACACCTCGCGGCGCCGCCACCTGAAGACGGTGCGTCTACCAATTTCGCCACCCGGGCTAATAAGTCTAAATTAAATAAAAACAATTTTCCGGTTGTGTCTACCATCCCGATAGCTATCGGGATTGCCACCCGGGCAATGACTAACCAGGGCAAATATAAAGGAAGATCAAAGATGAAAACATCAAAGAAACCTGAATTTACCTGCTTTTAAACTTAACAAAAGCACTCCAATCACAACCAGTATCGTACCTGCAATTTGTGCCGGAAAAATATGTTCACCTAAAAAATAATGTGCCTGTACAATGGTTGAAACTGGGCCAATAGTAGAAATGATGGCTACATTATTAGTTCCTATTTTTTTAATGGCTGCAGATAACATAAAAGTGGGAATAACGGTAGCTACAACAGCAAGCAATAAACCATACCACCACAAACCGCTGCCTTTATCTAATGTTTGGTAATCACCCCTAAGCATAAAATGTATGAAAATTCCTGCCGTAGCTGCAAGCATGGCATAAGCCGTAAATTTTGCTGCTCCAATTTCAGGTATCAACCTGCCACTGCCAACAATATAAACTGAATAGGTAATGGCACAGAGAAAAACAAGGAAGCTTCCAAATAAAAAGTTGGGATTAAAAGATTCAAGTTTTATTTCACCAAAATAAGCAAGAGCTATTCCTGAATAAGAAAGGATCAAAGCAAGCTTTTGATTATTTTTTATTTTTTGCCTGTACACCAGAAAGTTTATAATTACAACAAACGTAGGATATAAAAACAGGATCAATCTCTCTAACCCTGCTGATATGTATTGCAGGCCAATAAAATCAAACAGGCTACTTAAGTAGTAACCAAACAAGCCTAAAACTATTATTTTAAACCATTGTTTGTAGTTAAATTTTATATTGCCTGATCTATTGCTGATAACAATTGCAGCAAGTATATAAAAGGGAAGTGAAAATATCATGCGTAGCGTTAGCAAGGAAAGAGCATCCACATTCACCTGTGCATAAGCCAATTTAACCATGATGGCTTTAGTTGAAAATAAAATGGCTCCAATAAAGGCTATTATAAATCCTAAAAAAGTTAAAGGCTGTTTTGTTGCTACCACTATTTGTATATGAAACCGAAAAAGTAGACTTATTTACTAAAATTTCTAAACCGCTACATTAAAATCCCTCAAGGCATCATTCAAACTGGTTTTTAAATCTGTACTCGCTTTTCGCTGACCAATTATAAGTGCGCAACTAACATTATAGTCTCCTGCAGGAAATCTTTTTGTATAACTGCCGGGAATAACTACACTTCTTGCCGGAACAACACCTTTCATTTCCAGGGGTCCCGTACCACTCACATCAATAATTTTTGTTGATTGAGTTAATACTACATTAGCACCTAACACAGCTTCTTTTTCAACTTTTACTCCCTCAACCACTATGCAGCGTGAACCTATAAAACAACCATCCTCTATGATCACAGGACTTGCCTGTAATGGTTCCAGTACACCGCCTATTCCTACACCGCCACTTAAATGTACATGCTTACCAATTTGAGCACAACTGCCAACAGTTGCCCAGGTGTCAACCATGGTACCCTCATCTACAAAAGCACCTATGTTAACGTAAGAAGGCATGAGTACAACATTCCTTGCTATATAAGCACCATATCTGGCTACTGCATGAGGTACAGCACGAACACCTAGTTCTTTATAATTTTTTTTGAGCAGCATTTTATCATAAAATTCGAAAGGTTCTACGTTCCATGTTTGCATGGGTTGTAAACCAAAGTACATGAGAATAGCTTGTTTAACCCATTCATTTACCTTCCATTCACCTGAGCTGCTTAAACCGCTTCCCGGTGGCTCAGCTACCCTCAGCCTTCCTTTATCCACTTCTTCAATCACTTTTTTTACATCATCCTGGAAAGCCTGTTCCGAAAGCAAGTCCCTGTTTTGCCATGCTTTTTCAATTGATTCTTTCAACTTCATGTGCACAAAAATTTTTGCAAACTTAATTGAACTGCATTAATTGATGATCGTTTACTTTGCTGAATAAGCAGGCACATGAATATTGGTTTTGATGCAAAAAGATATTTTCACAACAATACAGGACTGGGAAATTACAGCCGCACCCTGGTAAATGGTTTAGCCTTTTTTTTTCCTGAACACGAATATTTCCTTTTCAATCCAAAAGTTTCTAACCAATATAAGGCACCTGCATTGCCTCATGTTTACGAAATAATGCCTCAACTTAAGATGGACAGGTTGTTTTCCTCATTTTGGCGTAGTAACAGGGTTATAAAAGATGTAAAGCAAAATAATATCAGTTTATATCACGGTTTAAGCCATGAAATTCCTGTTGGTATCCAACAATCAGGTATTAAGTCAATAGTTACTATACACGATCTTATTTTTGAACGTTACCCAAAACAATTTAATCCTATAGATGTAAAAATCTATCGAAAGAAGTTCATGTATGCTTCCCGGCATGCTAATGCTATTATAGCTATCAGTAAGCAAACAAAAAATGACCTCGTGGAGTTTTATGGTGTTGAAGAAAAAAAAATTTATACCTGTTATCAAAGCTGCGATCCTGCGTTTACAAAACAAATAACAGCAGAAGTAAAAGAAAGTATACGGCAGAAATACAATTTACCACCTGAATATTTTTTGTATGTTGGTTCTATTATAGAGAGAAAAAACTTATTGGGAATCTGCAAGGCTTTGGCAATTACAAAAACTGATGTTCCTTTAGTAGTAATTGGTGATGGGAAAAAGTATAAGCAACAGGTAAAAAACTTTATTGTTGCAGCCGGTTTAGAGAAAAAAGTTATTTTTTTATTGGAAATGGAAGTGGTGATAAAAGATTCAATGTTTCAAAATGCGGAAACGTTTGCTGCTATTTATCAAATGGCTTCTGCACTTATATATCCTTCATTTTTTGAAGGGTTTGGTATCCCGGTTTTAGAAGGATTGGCGAGTGGCATTCCTGTAATTACATCAAATACATCTTGTTTACCTGAAACCGGTGGACTTGCAGCATTTTATGTAAATCCTGCAAATGCAAATGAAATAGCAGAAGCCATGGAAAAAGTTTGTGTAGATGATTTATTAAGAGAAAAAATGATAAAAGATGGCTTGCTGCATGCTCAAAATTTTACACTCCAGAAATGTACCGGATCAGTTATGGATGTATATAAATCACTTTTTTAATGAGAGAAGAATTTGAAGAAGATATTGTAGCATGTATAAAGGTTTTACAATCAGGTGGATTAATTCTTTATCCCACTGATACTATTTGGGGTATAGGTGGTGATGCTACTAATAGAGAGACAGTACAAAAAATATATAATTTGAAAAAGAGGGAAGACGCTAAAAGCATGATCATTTTAGTGGTTGATGAACGAGATGTATTAAAATATGTAGCAGCACCCGATTTTGCGGTGTTTGATTACCTGGAACAACAACCTCAACCCACGACTGTAATATTTGAAAATGCTATAGGGTTACCAACAAATATAACAGGACAGGATGGATCGATAGCTATTAGAATTACAAAGGATAAATTTTGTAAACACCTGGTTAAAAGATTTGGTAAACCAATTGTTTCTACATCTGCTAATATCAGTAATGCTTCCTCACCGGTAAACTTCAATTCGATTTCCAATGAAATAAAAGCAGGAGTAGATTATGTAGTTAAATGGCGCAGGAATGAAAATAATTCTGCTCAACCTTCCAGGATCATTAAATGGAATAAAAACGGATCTATTACAGTGATCCGGTAAGTAAAATTCAAACACAGGTTATCTTTGCTGCAATGGATATCACCGTTGATGAAAGAGAAAAGGAAATTTTTGAAAAAATAGCAATCGTTGCCAAGGAAATGCAGGTTCGTTGCTATCTTATTGGAGGTTTTGTACGAGATAAATTATTAAACCGGTCAACAAAAGATGCTGATATTGTTTGTGTGGGAAATGGTTTAGAACTTGCACAACGTGTTTCAAAACATTTTAAGCCGGTACCTAAAGTCAGTTTATTTAAAAGCTATGGCACAGCACATTTTAAAACCTGGGATGGTTTTGATATAGAATTTGTTGGCGCAAGAAAAGAAAGTTACAGCAGTCATACCCGAAATCCCGAAGTATTCCCCGGTACTATAATAGATGATCAAAACAGGCGTGACTTTACAATAAATGCATTAGCTATTAG
>JACDAZ010000161.1 GCA_013695175.1 Flavisolibacter sp.
CTGACATCCAATATTAATTTCTTTACTGCTAAGATAGACCTGGCAGATGCAGAAAATCCGGACCAGTTTCTTAGTTATTTTGCAAAATTGAACAACACATTCAGGTTGCCAAAAAATCTAACCCTACAGCTTTCCGGTGATTATACATCTAAAAGAATTTCAAACCCTGGTGGAACCGGCGGTGGCGGTGGCGGTCGTGGTGGAATGTGGGGTGGCGGCGGTAGCAGCTCCGCAGCCCAGGGATATATAAGAGCAAATTATGGAGTTGATGCTGCATTGAGATTTGAATTTCTTAAAAATCGTACAGCCTCTCTTTCTCTTAATGTAAATGATATTTTCCGTACAAGGTTGTTTGACTCGTATTCTGAATCTCCTTTCTTTGTTCAAAATATTGAACGCAGAAGAGATCCTCAGGTTTTCAGGTTGAATTTCAATTACCGTTTTGGAAAGTTTGATGCTAATTTGTTTAAACGCAGAAACACAAGAGCTGAAAGTGATGTACAGATGGAAGGTGTGAATATGTAATCTTCTTAATTAATAAATGAGAGTCCCGCAACGCGGGACTTTTTTTATTATCCTACATTTGATGCTTTATATGTACAAATTTGGATTAATTGGTTGTGGACGTATAGCACCCCGGCATGCAGAACAAATAAAAAAAATAGGAAATCTTATTGCAGTTTGTGATACAGATAAAGCCAAATCAGATGCATTTGCAAAAGAATATAATTCTACTGCATATTATTCTATTGATGATCTATTAAGTAACGAAAAAGATATTGATATAATAAGCATATGCACCCCTAATGGTTTTCATGCAGAACATGTTATTAAATCTTTACAGTCAGGTAAAAACGTGCTTTGCGAAAAACCTTTATGCATCACCGGTGCAGCAGCATGGCAATTGATTGAAACAGAAAAATTTTCAAGAAAAAAGTTGTTTGTTGTTAAATCAACCCGTTATAATCCACTTTTAAAAGATTTAAAAGCACTTATAGATGAGAATAAGCTTGGTGAAATTTTCAGCTTTCAATTATCATGTTTTTGGAATCGCCCGCCAGAATATTATACGGATTGGCATGGCACAAAATTTCCGGATGGAGGAACCTTATATACACAATACAGTCATTATATAGATGCATTATTATGGTTATTAGGAGACATCGATTCGGTAAAAGGATTTGCAGCTAATAAAGCTTTAAAAGATGTAATTGAATTTGAAGACACCGGTGTTGCTTCTTTACAAATGAAATCCGGAGTGTTAGGTACAATAAATTGGTCTGTAAACAGCTATCAAAAAAATTATGGTATTTCCTTAGCCTTACTTGCTGAAAAAGGAACAATAATTATTGGTGGCGAATATTTAAACGAACTAGTTTATAATAAACTTCAATTTGACTTTACGTTCAATATTCAACAAACAACTGCTAATGATTATGAATTTTATAAAGGATCAATGAGTAAACATGAGGAAGTTTACTTAAACCTTGTACATGCATTAAATGATCCATCTCACCCCTTTGCTAATTCATTTGATGGATTAAGAACAGTAGAAGCAATAGAAAAGATATATAAAGCAGTAAAACTATAATGCAGGAGTGAAAAAAATTTATTTTACTGTCACTAACGATCTTACTTATGATCAGCGAATGCAAAGGATCTGCCACTCACTGGCTTCGAATGGTTATGAAATTGTTCTGGTTGGAAGACAATTGATAAATTCTTTACCATTTGAAAATAAATCTTTCAAACAACACAGGCTGAAATGTATATCTAACAAGGGTTTTCTTTTTTATATTGAATACAATGTTCGACTTTTTGTATACCTGCTTAACCAAAAAATGGATGGTGTTTGTTCCATTGATCTTGATACTATATTGCCTTGCCTGGTTATTTCAAAATTGAAGAAGATTAAAAGAGTTTATGATGCGCATGAATTTTTTACGGAGATGAAAGAGGTGAGAACCAGGGCTTTTGTTAGAAATGCGTGGCTGATGGTGGAAAAAATAGCTGTTCCAAAATTTAATTATGGTTATACTGTTAGTGAAGGATTAGCTTCTTTGTTTGCTGAAAAATACGATAGAAAATATCATGTGATTCGAAATATACCTTTCCTGCATCCTTTAACATATACTGCCAGTACAGAAATGTATATTTTTTATGGAGGTGCAGTTAACGAAGCACGAGGTTTTGAATACCTTTTGCCTGCCATGCAATACATAAATTGTAGGTTAGTAATTGCCGGTGAAGGTAATTTTTATGAAAAGGCAAAGCATTTGGTAAAGGAATTTCATGTTCAAGATAAGGTAGAATTTAAAGGAATGGTAAAACCAATAGAATTAAGATCATTGGCAGAAAAAGCAACATTAGGAATTTCACTTGTAGAAAAAGAAGGTATGAGTCAATATTACTCTCTGCCAAATAAGCTTTTTGATTATATACATGCAGCATTGCCACAGATAACTATGAATTACCCGGAATATGCACATATAAATGAACAATACAAAGTTGCTGTATTGATTGATGATTTAAATCCAGCAACAATAGCTGAAATAATAAATTCAACACTGGAAAATGAACTGTTGTTAGAAGAGTTAAAACAAAATTGCGTAAAAGCAAGAGAAGAATTAAACTGGCAAAAGGAAGAACAAAAACTCATCTCTTTTTATAAAAATATTTTTGATTGAAAGATTTTGTACACATAGTGTGTTTTGAAGCACCTTCCCCACCCGATTATGGAGGTGCCATGGATGTTTATTACAAAATAATTTGTTTAGCTAAAGCCGGTAAAAAAAATATCCTTCATTATTTTGATCATAAAAAAGACAGGAATGTGGGTGATATTGAAAAATATTGTCACCATATTTTTTCTTATAAACGCAAAACAGTTTTAACGGGTTTTTCAACAACAAAACCTTACATAGTTTCTTCCAGAATAAATCATGAACTGATTAAAAATCTGAATAAAGATAATCATCCCATTATTATTGAAGGCATACATGGTAGCGGTATAATTCCATATTTAAAAAATAAAAACCGTAAAATAATTATACGCATTTTTAATAATGAAGAAGTGTATTACAGAAAGTTATTAGCAAATGAATCTAATTTTTTTAAACGGCTGTACTTCTATTTTGAAAGTAAGCTTCTAATCAAATACCAATCTCAATTAAGAAACAGCAGTATTTATGCTTTTTTATCAGAATCAGATAAAGATGTTTTTGCAAATTCATACCATTTACAAAATGTGCATTTTATCCCCTGCCTGCTGCCCTGGCAACAAATAAAATCTTTAACAGGCAATGGAAATTATTGTTTATACCATGGAAATTTAGGTATATCTGAAAATGAAAATGCAGCTCTATGGTTGTTAAACAATGTTTTTAATACAAACAAAATAGACTTTATAATTGCAGGTAAAAATCCATCGAAAAAATTAATTAATGCTGCCAAACAATTTAATTCAACCTTAATTCAAAATCCTACAGATGAAGTATTGGATGACCTGATAAAAAATGCGCATATACACGTATTACCTTCTTTTAATAAAACAGGTGTTAAACTAAAGCTTTTACATGCCTTGTTCCATGGCAGGTTTTGTATAACAAACCATGCAGGTGTAGAAGGTAGTGAGGCAGACAATTTTATTTTTACTGCTGAAACTGCACAAGAATTCAAAAACACAATCAATAAGCTATTTAAAGTTTCATTTACACAAAAACATATTCAGCAGAGAGAACAACTTCTTGAATTATACAAT
>JACDAZ010000176.1 GCA_013695175.1 Flavisolibacter sp.
TTTGTAGGTTCCTCTTATAGTCATGCCAATGCCCGTGACTGGGCAAGATTTGGTTTATTATTTCTGAATGATGGTGTATTTAATAATGAACGCATACTTCCTGAAGGTTGGGTAAAACAAACAACAACACCATCACCCGCAGCTACAAACGGTGAATATGGTTTTCAATTCTGGCTTAACAGAGGTAAACTAAATAATTCTTCTGAAAAAGCATTTACAGGGGCACCTCCCGATATGTTTTATGCTGGTGGGTTTGAAGGACAAAATGTTTTTATTGTTCCATCTAAAAAACTTGTTGTTGTAAGATTGGGATTAACAAGAAATAAATCTTATGATGCAAATGTTTTTTTATCTGACATTATAAAAGCTGTTGATTAAATAATTGGCATTGCTATTAACAGCAGGTAGATTATAAAATATGGGCTTCATCTCTGAAGCCCATGCGTTATCATAGATTAATGCGATAGATTATTGTACCCTTGTATTAAAATCAACTTCAATGTCAGTAGATGATTTAGAACTTGTAACCGTGTCATCTGCTGCCTTATTTGGTGGATTTCCAGGATAATGACGCAAGGTAATTTTAATAGTACCTGTAGCCGCACTACCCGTTGCCCATGTGCTGGTAAGACCCAAAGGAATACCTGCTGCATCATTATTGAAATTAGTTACCGTAATGTTACTGCCTGCGGATGGCTGGTAATAAAAACGATGTGAAGCAGCTTCCGCAGCCACTTCGGCTGTAATATTTTCAACAGGCGAAACAGTTTTATTTAACAACTGAAGGCTTACATTATAAGTTGTATTAGCTGCAAGAGCTATCTGATCTATGGTTGGATTATTTCCACCGGGCCCATCAGGATCATCAAACTGGAATGTAAGTGTTGCACCGCCACTAACAGGTACAAATGTAAGTTGCATAGTGGTGATTACTTCTTCTTCATTTTCCTCATCCCTGTCTTTTTTACAGGAGGAAAGTAAAACAATAGATCCAAGAATAAGGAGACTGAATTTTAAAAAATGTAGTTTCATAATGTTTGATTTTTGTATAGTTAATAAACATGTTCAAGTCCAATTTTCAATCGCAGAATTAAGTTTCTGCCCATTTCATCTGTGAAGTAGCGAAAAGAATTCAGGTATTCGCGATAAGATTTATTTAAAAGATTACGACCACTTAATGCAAGTGTAAATGGTAGACCTCCCATTTTAAAAGAAGTAGAGACATCTGCATTCAGAATGGTATAACCAGCGGGTGGTAATTTATAATCCTGTCTTCCATTTTTTTCATCCGGCACTCTTGTTTGTTCCAGCGCATGTTGTAATTCAACAGATAAATAAGAGTTGGTAAAACGTTTAGTATTACTAAATAAATAAGTAATCTCATTTGAAATCCTGTCAGTAGGCATACCAATCAGCCAGTCATTTGTTAACCTGTTCCTGCCTCTAACCATAGAATACCGTGAGGTAAGAGTTAGTGGCTGAAGAATATTAAATCTTGCAGATGCATCCATGCCACTCAAAACAGCATCAGTTGATTGATACACTATTTTAGGGAAAGCTCCACGAATAGTAAGAACCGGCTCATCAGGTTTTGGCTGTTGGTAAATAAAATTGTCTATAGCATTTCTGTATAATGTTAGTTCTGCTGCAACTTTATTGTTTCGTGATATATAATTGTTGTTAACAGAAACATTAAAAGACTTTTCAGGTTTTAAGTTAATATCTCCCACTTCGTATGTTCCTGCACCATGATGAATACCGTTGGTTAATAATTCATTTACATGAGGTGCCCTTGTTGAAAAAGAAATATTTGAATTGACTTTCCACTCCGGTACTATTTTATATCCTGCATTAAATGAAGAAGCAAGTGTTGAAAAATCAAATTCATAAGAACTAAAAATGCCACTGGCCGACTGTAACCTGTTTGTATTTATTTCTTTCGTATCATATCGTAAACCTGCCTGCAGATCCCATTTGTTTTTAGCCCACTTTTCAATAAAATAACCACCATATGAATAAGAGCGATAATTAGGAACCAGGTATCTTCCTGAATAAGAATTATCCTGTTGCATGGCAACCAAACCAACTACGCCGTTAAGATTGTGTTTTTTTGGATGCTCCCAGTTAATTTCCTCTGAAAAAGTAAATATATCAAGATCGATTTGGGCTCCTCTTGTCTCTGCATTTCTTACAATGTCAAATTCTCTCCTGTTGTTGTACTGAGCAGCAAGTACAATATTGAAATTATTATTGTTGACATCAAAACCTGTTTTCCATTTAAGTAAATGATGTGTTACATCCTGGCTGGGACGATTAATTTGGTAACTGTTTTGTCCTGTATATATAGGATCCGGTCTTGGCGATTCAATAGCAATGAGCAGATCTGACAAATTACCAATATGAGACCCGGTGAATATACCTACCTGCGTATTAAATAAGCTATAATAAACTTCAGTATTAAAATGCTCTCTTCGCAAACCAGCTGTTACTGAAAAGTTTTTTTCTTCCAGTGCTGTATTATTAAGCCTGTACTCCGGTGTTTTTATATTGGCTCCTTTTTTAAATGTTCCCTGTAAACGATAAGTAAAGGAGGGCCATTTCTTTAACTGTTGTTCCCAGATAGCAGATGTAACATATTGCCTGTTGTTGGTAAAATATATTGAATTGAATTCGGCATTATACCCCGGTGTCATTCTAAGGTTTCGTGGTTCTACCAGGATAACACCACCAATTGCATCCGATCCATAGCGCAATTCATCAACACCTTTTATAACCGTTAACCTGTTTGCAATAAAAGGATCAATTTCAGGTGCATGTTCGTTTCCCCATTGTTGCCCTTCCTGCCTGATACCATTATTGATAGTTAAAATACGGTTGCTGTGTAGTCCATGAATAATGGGTTTTGAAATAGTAGACCCTGTTTGCAGCATGGTTACACCACTTAATTTACTCAAAGCTTCTGCCAGTGATGCCCCTCTTGTTTCTTCTAATTCAGTTCCAGATAATTCTCTTTTTATTCCAGTACTCAATAAACCTCTTACACCGGTGATAGTAACTTCGGATAAAACAGTGGTTGACGGAATAAGATCAACATCTATATGAACATTGCGTGAAAGTGTAACTGTTCTTACAGCAGAATCAAAATTATTATGCGTTATATGTATGGTATAAGTTCCTGCACAAAGGCCATCAAACCTAAAGTCGCCATTAAAATCAGTTACAATAGTTCTGTCTAACCCCGAGAGTACAACCGTGGCAAAAGGCAGGTTTTCATGTGTTGCCGTACTGTGTACGTGTCCCGTTAAACGGTATGTACAATCTTGTCCATATGAAAATGAACTGATAAAAATTAAACAAACAGATAAAAAGAGAAATTTCATTGTAAACAAATGATTAATTAAAGAGGAAGATGATGGATTATATAATCATCGCGGGAGGACCTCTTACATCATTTGTTGCTGAAAGTTTTGAAGGCAGATATTTATAGGCTGTAAAGAAAGTACCTGTGGAATTGCTTATACATTCAAATGAAAAAGCAGTTATTGATTCAATAAAGGGGACAGAAACTACCAGGTCATCCTTATCACAATCTAAACCGATTTTATTTATTGCTTTTTCATGTTGAGAGGAATAACCATAAAAATCAGTATGATCAGCAACAAGGTCATGCAAATATTTCTTTGGCGTAATACTAAATGCAAAGATCAGCAGCATTGCCAGTGAAAGGATTTGTCTTATGATGGGGTTGCTGTTCAAATTAGCTTATTGAATTATAATTATTCACAAATCTGGTACCACACTTATTATTCATTTTATTGAACACTTTTTAGAATAATTAAAGTTCTGGATATGAGCAATAAAAATCACAAGGCCGCCTGATAACTTTAACCAAACTTCAGCAGAATAAATCAAAAAATTGCTCAGCATCATTAGACTTATACCGGCAGCAAAAAGAACTACTACATATTTATTCCTGTGAAACCTGGTATAACCTCTTTTAATTGCATAACCTCCAATTAACAGCGACAGTAATATGGTTAGCAGTTCCAGGGACTTGTTTTCTAAGACTTCAATACCTAAAAAAGGAATTGATGTTAAAAAAAGCGGAAGAATAATGCAATGTAATAAGCATACAAAAGATAAACCCATACTGATTGCATCTGCTTTTGCTGAATATTGCATAGTCTTATTTAGGGCAAAAATAAGAATATTTGCAACATTGTTTCAAAATTTAGTAACAATTCGTATAACAAATTGGTATCTATATACTTACTTTCATAAAACTACTTTGTTTCTCCGGGCGATTCATCCGCTGAGTGATGAACTTTAAAGAATGTTTCGCATTGAATCGTCCTGCC
>JACDAZ010000224.1 GCA_013695175.1 Flavisolibacter sp.
CGGTACCCATGTTGCCGGTACAATTGGTGGCGTCGGGGGGAATGGCAAAGGAGTTGCCGGAGTGGTTTGGAATGTAAAATTGCTCAATGCTAAATTTCTGGGAAGCAGAGGTGGAACAACTGCTAATGCTATAAAATCAGTTGATTATTTTACTGATCTCAAAAATAAAGGTGTAAATATTGTAGCTACCAATAATTCCTGGGGCGGCGGTGGATTTTCTCAAGGTCTTTTTGATGCTATAGAAAGAGCAAATACAGCAGGCATCTTATTTATAGCCGCTGCTGGTAATGATGGTAAAGATAATGATGCTTCACCAAGCTATCCTGCCAGTTATACCAATCCAAATATCATTGCAGTTGCTTCTATTACTAATACAGGAGCAATTTCAAGTTTTTCTAACTACGGCGCTACTTCTGTTGATATTGGTGCACCCGGCTCAGGCATATGGTCTACTATTCCGGCAAGCAGCAGGGGAAAAATTGTTTCTTCGTATAAATCTTATAGTGGGACTTCCATGGCGACGCCTCACGTGGCTGGTGCAGCTGCTTTGTATGCGGCTTACAATTCTGGATCATCAGCTGCCACTATAAAAAGTGCTATTTTAGGAAGCGCTACATCTACATCATCTTTATCTGGTAAATGTGTAACTAATGGTCGCTTAAATGTAAGTAGCTATTAATATTAATTTTATTTTTGGAAAGGCTGTTTCTAATAGAGACAGCCTTTTACTTTTCGTTACAAAGTCTTCAATACATCATTCATGCTTCTTACAGCATCTGCACTTTTATTAAATTCAGCCTGTTCTTTTTCTTTTAACTTATAATCAATTATTTTTTCCCAACCTTTTTTGCCAATAATCACTGGTACACCAAGGCAAATATCTTTTTGTCCATATTCACCTTCTAATGCAACACAGCAGGCAAATAGTTTTTTCTCATCTCTTACTATACTTTCCACTAAAGCAGCGCCGGCGGCACCGGGTGCATACCAGGCAGAGGTACCTATTAATTTAGTAAGAGTAGCACCACCCACCATAGTATCACTCACTACTTTTTGTTGTTGTTCTTCACTCAAAAATTCTGAAACCGGTGCACTATTCCATGTAGCGTAACGAATTAAAGGGATCATGGTTGTATCTCCATGTCCGCCAATAACAACTGCATTTAAATCAGCAGGAGAGCAGTTTAAAGCCTGGCTTAAATAAAATTTAAATCTTGAACTGTCTAAAATCCCTCCCATACCAATTATTCTTTCCTTTGGCAATCCACTGCTTTGCAATGCTAATTGCGTCATTGTATCCATCGGATTTGAAATCACAATTATAATAGCATCCGGAGAATGCTTTAATATATTTTCAGTAACACCTTTTACAATATTTGCATTTGTTCCAATTAACTCTTCCCTGGTCATGCCTGGTTTACGTGGAATACCGGATGTAATAACTACTACATCTGAACCTGCTGTTTTTGCATAATCATTTGTACTACCGGTAATTTTTGTATCAAATCCAAGAAGGGTAGCTGTCTGCATCATATCCATTGCTTTTCCTTCAGCCAAACCTTCTTTAATATCCAGCAAAACCAGTTCTTCAGATAATTCTTTCCGGGCAATGTTATCAGCTACTGTTGCACCAACAGCACCGGCGCCTACTACTGTAATTTTCATTAGTAAAATTTATGATGAGTAATTCAATTAGCGCTGTGAAGATAATAACTGATTGCAGTTAAAACGGTGACATCATGATATGTAATCAGAATAGATAACCAAGTCTTAAATGTAAAACTTGCCTTTTATCAGAAAAGCCGACAGTGCCGTTAATTAATAATTTTTCAAAGGGAGCTACTATTAATCCACCACCATAACCAACATGCCATTTATCAGAATCTTCTCCGGGATGCCAAAGTCTGCCCTGGTCTACAAATCCAAGCAAGCCAATCTTACCATTAAAAACTTTGTTGCGGGTATCAACCAGCCATCTTAATTCATTGTTATTAAAAAAACTTGTTTTACCAAAGAAACGGCGCCTGTTATAACCCCGGAGATTTGTGGAGCCACCTAAAGTATTTAATTGATAAAACTCAGGCTCACCTGTTATGGTAGCACCACCAATACGGCTTGCAACACTTAGTGATTTAAATAACGGCAGGTAAACTGCAAATGAGGATGTATATCTATTAAATGATTTGGATTCAAAAAGGTTAGAAGAATGAGATGCAGAAACTGTAAATCCAAAACCTTTTGTCGTTACTATGGGGTTATCTTTTTTTTGATATCGATACTGAACTTCCACACCTCCAAAATGTTTTCTTTCCCTGTCTTCTGCAGTTATGCCTAAATCAGGTTTTGAAATGATCCTGTCTTCATCAAAACGCACCTGGGTGGTTTGATAAAAAGGTTGAACCTGTACAAAATGCGAATCAATGAACCTGTTTAATCCTGCACCAACAGTAAATTCATTTGTTCTGATTCTATTAAACCTATTATTTAAATTATCAAAAGATTCATTTCCCACACCAAAAAAATTATCTACAAAAGGAAAATCAATCCTTGCCAGTAAAGCAAGATTATTTTGTCCAATAAATTGACTTACCTGTCCGCGGTAAGCCAACCCTAATCCATTTCTGTTAAGCATATACTCCAGCATAAGAGAATGCTGGTAACCAAAAGGTTCTTTACCCCAAAGTTGTTTTTGAACACCATATCCAATACCTAGAGTAGCACCAACTTTAAATTTTAATCCACTTTTATCATATTTAAAATTATCGTAGCGATAATTATTTTTTAAAGTATCATCTGCTATATAAAGTTTTAATGATGATCCATCAACCATCCTGCTGCTTTCATCATCATATACCTTAATTTTTTTTGCTGTAACGGAGGTAACAGAGTCTTTACCTTCACCTCCAATTATTCTTATGGTTATAGGAATATTTTTTTCACCTTCTGCATAAAACACATCATCACCTGCCAAACCATATAATCTAATTTCTTTTGTTTCTTTAGTATTAAAAATCCTTGAATAAACCGGGTCTTTTTTTACTTCTTCTTCTTTATTGATTTTGTATACGTTTACAGCAACTTCATGTTTGCTTAAAATATTAATGTGAAAATATTCAGTTTTGTCTGAG
>JACDAZ010000029.1 GCA_013695175.1 Flavisolibacter sp.
GTTTTGTGTTCAGGTAATTTACTGCTCCTATCTTAATCTTCTTCAAATCAATTACTTTTGGGCGCAAAGATAAAATGTGTTTTGTTTTAGACTTAAAGATTAGATTTTGACTGAATAATGCAAACCCGATATGGATCTTAATTCACTAACCGCTATATCACCCGTTGATGGTCGTTACAGAAAGCAAATTCAACAGCTTGATGAATATTTTTCTGAATTTGCCTTGATGAAATACAGAGTAGTTGTTGAAATTGATTACCTGCTTTTTTTGTCTCAAAAAAAGTTTTTTACTCTCACTACAAATACTATAAAAACATTAAAAGCACTTAAAGAAGATTTTTCTTTGGAAGATGCTGCAGCAATAAAAAAAATAGAATCTACCACAAATCATGATGTAAAAGCAGTTGAATATTTTTTAAAACAAAAGATTGAATCTACTGAAGATGCTGAAGCAAAAGAATGGGTGCATTTTGGCTTAACATCACAGGACATCAATAATACGGCTATTCCGCTTTCATGGAAGCATGCTTTAGAATATGAATACCTTCCTTCCATTTTAAATTTAAATAAACAGTTTTCTGTGTTGGCAACTAAATGGCAGGATGTTCCTATGCTGGCACATACACATGGCCAGGCAGCCAGTCCCACCAAACTTGGTAAGGAACTGATGGTTTTTATAGAAAGAATTCAAAACCAGGTAGAGTTATTAATTCAAATACCTTTTTCAGCAAAATTTGGAGGAGCCACAGGAAATTTTAATGCACATCAAGTTGCCTTTCCAAATAAAAACTGGATCAATCTTGCAAATGAATTTGTTGAGGAACTTGGTTTGCAACGTTTGCAATTCACAACCCAGATTGAACATTATGATAACCTTGCTGCTCAATTTGACGCTTTAAAAAGAATCAATACCATCCTGATTGATTTTTGCAGGGATATATGGACCTATATTTCAATGGACTATTTTCAGCAGGCGTTAAAAAAAGGCGAAGTTGGATCGTCCGCTATGCCACATAAAGTAAACCCTATTGATTTTGAAAATGCTGAAGGAAACCTGGGAATAGCCAATGCTGTTTTTGAACATTTTTCTTCAAAGCTTCCGGTATCACGCCTGCAAAGAGATTTGACAGATTCAACAGTTTTACGAAACATCGGAGTTCCTTTCGCTCATTCAATAATTGCTATCAGGTCTATTGAAAAAGGATTGGGGAAACTGGTATTAAATGAAACTGCTATCCATAAAGACCTTGAAGAAAATTGGGCTGTGGTTGCAGAAGCCATACAAACCATTTTACGTCGTGAAAAATATCCCAATCCTTATGAAGCTTTGAAAGAACTTACAAGGGGAAATAAAAAAATAACTAAAGAATCAATACACAAGTTTATTGATTCCTTAAACGTTAAGGCTTCACTTAAAAAAGAACTGAAAGCTGTATCACCACAGAATTATACAGGTAAACACCCTTAAAGACAATTATGTTTTTATTTATGAATTTCACTTGTAAAATGAAATTCAATATCAGGATTATTGATCCTTTCTGTATTTAAAAACCATTCGCTTTGTGCCAGGTAAACAATATGCCCGTCTTTATCTTCTGCTATATTGGCGCCTTTAAATTTAGTGAACTCAAGCAGCTTCTTTGGATCGTTACTGGTGATCCAGCAGGCTTTATAATATGGAAGTGAGTTAAAAATAACAGATGCACCATATTCATGCAGCAAGCGGTATTGTATTACTTCAAACTGCAATTCTCCTACGCAGCCAATAATTTTTTTATTACCACCAAACTGGGTAAAAAGTTGTGCAACACCTTCATCTGTAAGCTGAATTAATCCTTTCTCCAATTGTTTTGTTTTCATAGGATCTTTATTCACTACTTCTTTAAATATCTCCGGCGAAAAAGTGGGTATGCCTGTATAAAAAAAATCTTCCCCTTCTGTAAGCGTATCTCCTATTTTAAAATTGCCGGTATCAAATAACCCAACTACATCTCCCGGATAAGCATCCTCAACAACGCTTTTTTCTCTTGCTAAAAAAGAATAAGGATTTGAAAAACGAACTTCTTTATCCAGTCTTACATGATGGAAATATTTATTTCTTTCAAACTTACCTGAACATACTCTAAGGAATGCAATCCTGTCCCTGTGTTTGGGATCCAGATTAGCATGAATTTTAAAAATGAAACCACTGAATTTATCTTCATTTACAGCCACTTTGCGTGTATTTGTATCCCTGTCACGCGGAGCCGGTGCAATACGAACAAAAGTGTCCAGCATTTCTTTTACACCGAAATTATTGATGGCACTTCCAAAAAATACCGGCGCCACCTCCCCTTCTAAATAATTTTTTACTTCCAATTCACCATAAACACCATCAATCAACTCAACATCCTCACGCAGTAAATTTGCATCTCTCACTCCTAACTTTTCATCAAGCATGTCTGATGAAAGATCTGATATCGAAATAGTATCAACATCAGTAGCTTTTGTATTGGGCGTAAACAACCGAATACTTTTACTGTGTAAATCATAAACACCTTTAAAATCTTTACCGCTGTTTATAGGCCATGTCATAGGATGAAGTAAAATGGAAAGTTCTTTTTCAATTTCCTCTAAAAGATCAAAGCGGTTTTTACCATCTCTGTCCAGCTTATTTATAAATACAATAACAGGCGTTTTTCTCATCCTGCAGACCTGCATTAATCTTCTTGTTTGTTCTTCCACACCATTTACACTATCCACCACAAGTATTACACTATCAACTGCGGTTAATGTTCTATAAGTGTCTTCTGCAAAATCTTTGTGACCTGGAGTATCTAAAAGATTGATCAGATTGCCATTATACTCAAAACTCATAACGGATGTTGCTACCGATATACCTCTTTGTCTTTCAATTTCCATGAAATCTGAGGTTGCTGCCTTTTTGATCTTATTACTTTTTACGGCACCTGCTACCTGTATGGCGCCACCGAATAGCAGAAATTTTTCTGTTAATGTAGTTTTACCGGCATCCGGGTGAGAGATAATGGCGAATGTTCTTCTTTTTAAAATTTCTTCCTGGTATTTCATTTTAAAAATGTGACCTCTCTAATATGAAGAGGTTGATAAGAAATG
>JACDAZ010000271.1 GCA_013695175.1 Flavisolibacter sp.
TTAAGAGAAAAATTTCTTGCTGCTGCAGTATCAACAGGCACTCTAAATCTTTTTACCGGGTATGTAACGTCAAGATTTGCTTTATCCTCTACATTCAATGCCGGTCCAATTACATTCTTCATTACATCATATAATGGGTAAGATCTGTCCTGCGGACCCTGTGGTCTGAAACGGATATAAGACAGACCTGCAATTTGTTCCTGCGACCAAATAAGATCAAAAGGAGGACTTTCATTTAATTTATACCGGAGTTGATTTACATACCAGTCAATTCCCAATAAACTGGTATTTACAATCCTGAGATCAGGTCTTACATTTTCAACTTCCTGTGCAAACCATAACGGATAAGTATCATTATCACCAAAAGTAAAAATGATTGCATTTGGTGCTAAAGCCATCAGGTAATTGCGGGCCATGGCAGGAGCCAATGTTTTTTTGCTCCTGTCATGATCATCCCATTCCTGGGTAGCCATTACAATGGGGGTAATCATACATAAAGCAAATGCAGTAGCTGTTGCGGTATTTAAATTAAAATTCTTGCCTGATGCTGCCTTAACAGCATATCCTAAAATGGCAACTACAACAGCATATATTACAGCCATTAATATAGAACTGATGAGCGCACCTGAAAAAGTTGTCGTTGTATTGCTCAGCAATCCTATTACAAATGTTCCAATGCTACCATATAATAAGGTGTTGAGCCAGGTTTGTTTGTCCTCCCTTTCCTTGGCCATTCTTACCAGTGCAATTACTGATAATCCTATCCAAATAGAAAATGCATAAAAAGATCCGGCAAATGCATAGTCTCGTTCACGTGGTTGATTACCTGGTTGATTCAGGTAAAGAACAATGGCTAAACCCGTAAAGGAAAAAAGCAGGAATGTTACAATCCAGTCTCGTCTGTCTTTTAAATAATGATAAACACATCCAAGAATGCCAAGTACAAATGGCAACAGGAATAGTTTGTTATTAGCTTTATTTTTTCTAAGGCTTTCCGGCATCATTGATTGATCTCCCAGCCTTACATTATCAATTACAGGAACTCCCGTTATCCAGTTACCATCTCGTTTACTTCCAAAACCCTGAACGTCATTTTGCTTACCGGCAAAATTCCACATAAAGTATCGCCAGTACATAAAACCCATCTGGTAGGTAACAAACCAATTTATATTATCAGCATAGGAGGGAGCTTCATAACTTACTTCTCCGGTTTGCTGGTTTTCATTTCTAGATAAATTTAGCCAGTCTGCATAAAAATCTGCATGACCCTGCTCGTTGCTTCTGTCCCAAACCCGTGGAAATATTTGTTTATCAGAACCACTAAACTCGGGCTCCTGTTGTTTACCAATAGGTATGTAAGCTTCTTTACCGCGTGAATATTTCATTTCACCATCATTGAATTTCACGCCTCCTGTAGTTGCATCTCTTTCATATTCTGCCTGGAAATGTGGCCCGTATAATAAAGGTGCAGAACCATACTGTTCACGACCTAAATAATAAACAAGACTCATGGGATTATCTACATTATTCATGTCTATAGACGGGTTGGCATTGGAGCGTAACAATGTGGTGACATACATTGAGTAACCAATCAACATGAAAATAAAACTCCACAAGCCTAATTGTAAGAATGAATATCCTTTTTGCCTGGCAAAACGTAAACCAAACCATATAGCTATAGAAAGTAAAATGAAAAAGAAGACAAATCCTGAAAAAAACGGAAGTCCAAAGCTGTTAACAAATAAAATATCGAACCTGCCGGCAAGTTTTATAGTCCATTGGATAACCGCTACCTGCACAATTCCTGTAATAATACAACCAATAATAAAAGCGAAAATGGCACCTTTACGGGAATAATTGTAACGCTTATAATAATATATCATTACTATTGCAGGTATGGTAAGAAGGTTTAGTAAGTGAACACCAATGGATAGCCCCATCATAAAGAAGATAAAAATGATCCACCTGTCTGCCCGTTTTTTTAATATAGGATTATTGCCTGCTGCATAATCAGCATGTTCCCATTTCAATATTGCCCAAAAAACCAGAGCAGTAAAAAAAGATGAGAGCGCATAAACTTCACCTTCTACAGCGCTATACCAAAATGAATCTGAAAATGTATAAGCTAAACCGCCAACTATACCTGCAGCCATAATGGTGAAAGTTTGAGGCAAGGTTGGCATATCATTAAATCCAACTAATAATTTACGTGCAAAGTGAGTAATGGTCCAGAAAAGAAAAAGAATAGTAAAGCCACTTGCAACTGCACTCATTATATTAACAGCAAAAGCAGGATTGGAAGCAGCACCAAAAAGAATTATGAATATCCTGCCTAATAAAGTAAACATAGGTGCTCCCGGAGGATGTGGCAGCTGTAACTTATAAGCTGATGCTATAAATTCACCTGTATCCCAAAAGCTGGCGTTCGCTTCAGCAGTAAGT
>JACDAZ010000284.1 GCA_013695175.1 Flavisolibacter sp.
AAAAAGCAGAGCGTGAAGAAAGTGAAGCAGCTTCAATAGATAAAGCAAAAAACATATATCGCAAAGAACTGGAATGGATGCGTAAGCAACCCAAAGCACGAACAACTAAAAGCAAAAGCCGTATTGATGCTTTTACTGTCGTAGAGCAAAAAGCTAAACAACAGGTGCAGGATCAGCAACTGGAATTGCAGGGGAAAATGAGCCGGTTGGGAGGAAAAATTGCCGAAATGAAAAAAGTGCACAAAAGCTATGGCGATAAAGTAATATTAAATGGATTTGAATACACTTTTAAAAAAGGAGAAAGAATTGGTATTATTGGAAAAAACGGAACAGGAAAGTCCACTTTCATTAATGTGTTGCAAGAAATAGAACCTCCGGATTCCGGAAAAGTAAATATAGGCGATACGGTAGTTTTTGGAAATTACGCTCAGCAGGGATTAGACGTTAAAGAAGATATGAGAGTGATTGAATACGTAAAAAATATTGCAGAACACTTTTATTTAGCAAATGGGTCAACGTTATCAGCATCGCAATTTTTAAATTTATTCCTGTTTCCACCAGAACAGCAGTATACCTATATAAGTAAGTTAAGCGGTGGTGAAAAAAGAAGACTTCATTTATTATCTATCCTTTTCCGAAATCCAAATTTTCTGATATTAGATGAACCTACTAATGATCTTGATCTTCCAACCTTGTCTGTACTGGAAAATTTTTTACTGGAATTTCCAGGATGCCTTGTAATAATAAGCCATGACAGGTATTTTATGGACAGGCTTGTTGATCATCTTTTTGTTTTTGAAGGTGGTGGTTTAATACGCGACTTTCCGGGAAACTATAGCCAGTATAGAGAAAGTGAAGCACAGATACCTGCAGAGGTTGAAACAGCAAGCCCTGCTGTCTTATCCTTGGAAACGGCTGCACCACCAAAACAAAAACGTTTATCTTATAATGAACAAAGAGAATTTGATTCGCTTCAAAAAGAGGTTTCCAGGCTGGAAGAGGAAAGAAAATTAATTTTGGAACAATTGAATACCAATGATTTACCCTTCGAAAACTTACAAAAGCTTGCAAATAAGATCAATGAAATTAATTTTTTAATAGATGAAAAGGAGTTAAGGTGGCTTGAGTTAAGTGAAAAAAGAGAGCCATTTTGAAATATTAATGTTTCATTGTATCTTACCCTCCATTACAATCCCTTTGAAAACACAGCCAGTTTTAGGCATCCCGTACCCCAGGAAAAGCCAATATTCAATAACATTTTAAACTGTTGTGTATGAAAAAGCTTTACACTTTATTCCAGAAAGATAATGTTCAGGAAATATTGCTTGTTGCTTTAGGTGTAGCAATTATTGCGGCACTTACTCTACTTGCTTAATATCTTGAAAGGCATGTAAATATTGTTTCTATTTTTATTGAAAATATTTACATGCCTTCTTTCGAAACTCTTTTATTCCGATTATTCTTTGTAATTGTTATAGGTGGACTTATTGGCTTTGAAAGAGAATACAGGAGCAAGTCTGCCGGTTTCCGCACTATTATTCTTATTTGCCTGGGTTCATTTCTCTTTACTACTTTTTCTATTTCCATTTCAGGTTCTACTAACGACCGTATTGCATCCAACATAGTTACTGGGATTGGTTTTTTAGGAGCCGGTGTCATTTTTACTGCAAATAATAAAGTAAATGGTTTAACCACTGCTGCTACAATTTGGATTGCTGCAGCTCTTGGAATGGGAATAGCTAGTGGTAATTATTTACTGGTTTTATTATCAACATTTTTAGTGCTGATATTTCTTTACATTTTTACTTTTCTGGAAAATTGGATTGACAAAATCAATTTGTCAAGGGTCTATAAGATTGTAGTCCCCTATAATGCCGATGCTTTAAAAAATTTTGAAAACTTATTCAAAGATTATAAATTGAAATATAAAATTGATAAACAAATTAAAAATGAACATTACATTTCAGGTTCCTGGTTAGTAACAGGACCTGCCAAAGCTCATGCTGGGTTTATAGATAAAATATTAAACGACTCTACCATAAAAGAATTCGAATATTAATTGTTAGCTATTTTTTTGTGTACAATATTTATTATTTCCTCAATAGATATATTTTTCATGCATTTAAAATGTCCCTGTGGGCATTTTTTTTTGCCCATTTTGGTACAAGGCCTGCACCATAGTTTGTGCACCTGTACATCTGAATAGGGTTGAGGATTTATAGACAAAAATTTATCTCCATAATAAGGCACCATTCCAAAAGATGGTGTGGTACTACCCCAAATTGAAATCACCGGTTTTTTAAAAGCAGCAGCAATATGCATTAACCCGGTATCATGAGCAATAACAACTTTTGATTTACGTACAAGATCTGCACTTTCATTTAATGAAAATTTACCACAGGCATTATAAATTTTAATTGGATCAATAGTTTTAATAGCTTCTCCTTCTGCTACATCACCCGGACCGCCCAGTAGTATTATAGGATGATTAATTTTTGAACAGAGTTCCTGTAATTTATATACAGGTAATTTC
>JACDAZ010000314.1 GCA_013695175.1 Flavisolibacter sp.
CCTGCGGCATTTGCGGAGCAAAGCCTGAAGAGCAGTGTAAGGCTTAAGGGACATCGTGCATCCAATTTCTCATGCGGTCTGAAGCGTACGTTTTCCAACTTCCGTTTTCATCATAAACAAAAAATACTTCAAGCCCTAACTGCTTATTTGCTGATAAAAATTCTTTTGATTTTTCCAGGCCCATCATCATAAACGCTGTTGCATAAGCGTCAGCTGTCATACAATCGCCGGCAATTACTGTTGCACTCAGCAAATTATTTTTTGCAGGATAACCAGTACGTGGATTTATAATATGAGAAAATTTTTTGCCGTTTTCTTCATAATACCTTCTATAATTTCCGGAAGTTGCTAATGCTTTGTCGCTAAGGGCTATAATTGTTTGTAAAGGTCTTTCATCAATTTCGGTTATGTTTTCGTTTGGTTGATCGATTCCAATTTTCCAGTATTCATTATTTTGTTTTTTTCCTTTCGCTATTACCTCACCTCCCAGTTCTATAAGGTAGTTACTTATTCCCTTGCTTTCAAGGTAGGTTGCTAAAACATCTACGGTATATCCTGGGGCAATTGAATTAAAATCCAACATTACATTTGGCTTCTTTTTTATGATTTTATTTCCTTCCAATTTCACCATTTTATAGTCAACTAATTGAAGAAGACTATCAATTAAAGTACTGTCGACGTTTGCTTTTTTTGTGAAGCCAAATCCCCATGCATTTACAACAGGAGCAACCGTAGCATCAAAAAAACCTCCTGTTTTTTCTGAAATCTCAACAGACTTATTAAATACATCTATAAAATATTTATCTGCTGCTACATGGGTATCGTTTTTATTAAACCTGGAAATAATTGAAGCAGGAACATAAGTTGACAATGAAGAATCTATGCTCTTGAAAATAGAGTCTATGCCTTGGTGATATTTTTTTCTTTCTTTAGATAAGTATGTGATGTGATAAGTGGTTCCCTGCGCCTCTCCGGCAAGTTTAATGGTTTGAGAATCGTCCTGTTGACACTGTATTAAAAAAGTGAATGAAAAAACAGTAATGATCAATAATCTCATTTGTTATGGAGAATTTGTGAAGTCCTGTTATTGATAATTCTGCTGAACTTATCCCCCAAAGTCATCAAAAGCAATATTTTCTGGCGGAACTCCTAAATCATCAAGCATTTTAAAAACAGCAGCGTTCATCATTGGAGGTCCGCAGAGGTAGTATTCAACTTCTTCCGGTTCAGCATGAAACTTTAAGTAGTTTTCGTAAAGTACATTATGAATGAAACCTGTATATCCTTTCCAGTTATCTTCCGGTAAAGGTTCAGATAATGCTATGTGATATTGAAAATTAGAAAACCTTTCTTCTAGATCTCTGAAGTGCTCTGTATAGAAAACTTCCCGTAATGAACGCCCACCATACCAATAACTGATTTTTCTGCTGCTTTCTTCTTCCGTATGAAACAAATGGAATAAATGTGATCGGAGGGGAGCCATGCCTGCACCACCGCCTATATAAATCATTTCTCTGTTTGTAGGCTTTATATGGAAATCCCCAAATGGACCTGATATACTTACTTTATCACCAGGCTTACGCGAAAAAGTAAATGAGGAGCAGATGCCCGGATTTACATACATAAAGCCACCTTTAGCTCTGTCGAATGGTGGTGTGGCCAGCCGGATATTCAACATAATAATATTTCCCTCTGCCGGATGATTAGCCATTGAATAAGCACGGAAGATTGGTTCGGGATTTACCATCTTCAAATCCCAGATCTTGTACTTATCGTAATCATCTTTAAACCTGTCATCTATTTTGTATAGGTCAGTTTTAAAATCCATTTCACCAGGCGGTACATCAATTTGAATATAACTTCCCGGCTCAAATTTTAAAAACTCTCCCTTTGGTAGTTGAACAACAAACTCTTTAATATAGGTTGCCACATTATCATTTGATACAACCTCGCACTCCCATTTTTTAATACCAAATATTTCTTCTGGTATTTTAATTTCCATATCCTGC
>JACDAZ010000318.1 GCA_013695175.1 Flavisolibacter sp.
GAAGGGGAAATGGCTTATAAATACCGGATTGATTTAAATGCCATTCCACAAATAGATGTTTTTTTAGAAAATGGTTATACAAAGGAAGAAATGAAAATGGTGAATGAAACAAAAAAAATCATGCGTGATGATTCTATAAAAGTTTCCGCTACTACCGTTCGTATTCCGGTGATGGGTGGACATAGTGAAAGCGTAAATATTGAATTTGAAAATGATTATGACTTGGAAGAGGTAAAAAAAATATTATCGCATGCACCTGGTGTAGTTGTACAGGATGATCCGTCTCAACAACATTATCCCATGCCTTTGCTGGCACACGAAAAAGATGAGGTATTTGTAGGCAGGCTAAGGCGGGATGATACGCAACCAAATACATTAAACATGTGGATCGTAAGCGATAATCTACGCAAAGGAGCAGCAACCAATGCTGTTCAAATTGCAGAATATTTGGTTTATCAAAAGCTTATTTAAAATTGGAATCTAAAAATTTAGTAGTTGATAAAGAGCCGTTTGCTGTAAGTTTTTCAACTTCTGTTCCTTTTAGCTTACGTATTCTGGGTGTAATTCTACCGTCACTTATTGATACGGTTCTTTTCCAATCATCATCGGTTAGATCTTGTCTGTTTAAATTTTCAATTACAATATTATAAAAGGCAGCAACATAATCATTTAAATTTTTTATGGACATAGGTGCCAGTTTTTTATCAGAAGTATCATTTATAATCTGTTCTTCTCTATCTATGCGAAATCCTAAAGTTTGAGGGTTAATAATAAATTTATTTGTTGTTTCACCCATATATTTTGTACTGTCAAATATCCTGATTGGAAAATTGGCTGTAAATCCTCCGTCAACCATCAAATGAAGTCCTTCTTTAACCTTAGGTCTATAGAATATGTCACCCTGGTTATTCATGTAGATTGGCTCAAAATATAAAGGAATACTCATAGACATTCTAACTGCATCTGCAATTTTTACATTCGGAAAGTTTTCGGCAGAAAAAATAATCACTTCCTGAGCTGTTAAGCTGGTAGCTGTTACATATAACTTTTTAAAACCTTTTTGTTCAAGTTGTGCAAACGTTAAATCAGAAAAACCTGATTTATAAGCAATCATCACTTTTAACCAGTTATCGAACCGTTTGCCTCTATACCACCCAAAATATTTTTTTAAACGGGTGATGCCACCCGGAAAAAATAAATGTCCATCATTAAATTTTCTGAAGGAAGTAGTATGTATTATGTCTTTAATTTCTTCAGAAGTATATCCTATACTTACTAATAATGCAGTTATTGCTCCTGCAGATGTGCCACCCACTCTCTCTATATGCTGTAGAACGTTTCTTTGGTCCAATGCATGTATTGCTCCGGCATATGCAATACCCCTTATACCGGCACCTTCAAAAACAAGATTTGTTATTTGGTGTTGAGCAATTGCAAAAATGTTCAAGAGGGTCAAAAACAAAATCAATATTATTTTCCTGATCATATATCTTTTATTGCACGGTTTATAAATTTTAAAAAAGGCATAAGTGCTGTAAAGGCATCAATAGTTTTTCTATGCAATGTTCCTTTTATTAATTCCTCATCTTTTAGAGTTGTTTCAGCAATAAAACTTTTGAGCTTCAGGTATTCCACTGCAGGATTTTCTTTTTCATAGCCTTTAGGTGTGGTGGATAAACTAAGCTCTTTTCCTTTATACACATCACCATACATTTTTTTAAATGGTTTTTCATTTATGATCTCCTGAAATTCGTTCCAGTTATAATCAATTTCCTGCCTCACATTTTTTAATACCTCAGCATTTGGCATCCATAAACCACCACCCACAAATGTTTTACCGGGCTCAAGATGAAAATAATATCCTGCAAAAGGAGATTTTTTTCCGCCTGCTTTTATGCTGGCTCCCATATTTGTTTTATAAGGTGTTTTGTCTTTTGCAAAACGAATGTCACGATTTATACGAAACAGGCAGTCTCTTGCTGTAATGCCGGTTATAGTTGTATCAAATTTTTGTAAATGATCTGTTACCAGTTGTATGAAATTTTGAAAATCTATTTTGGCAGCTTCATAATCTGCCCTGTGTGCATCAAACCATGGTTTATGGTTATTCTTATTCAGTTGTTTTAAAAACCTGAGTGTTTGTGGTTCCAGCATAATTAATTTGTAACACAACAAATGTAAGTTCTCTCATATTTTAAGTTGCATCATTTTAGTTTCACTTTTTTCATCAACTGTAGGAATGATGTTATTTTTGGTTATGAAGGACAAGGTGAAAAAACTTCAGCTACTTACCGAAGTATTACTGCAGAAAATAAAGAAGGAAAA
Source organism: Flavisolibacter sp. (assembly GCA_013695175.1). Taxonomy (GTDB): domain Bacteria; phylum Bacteroidota; class Bacteroidia; order Chitinophagales; family Chitinophagaceae; genus Flavisolibacter. The sequence goes on from JACDAZ010000318.1 coordinate 2,326, forward strand.
GATTGTTCCTGCTGACATTGATGAGTTACGTGAGGCACTTCGTTTTCATGAGTATCGGTATTATATTCAAAATGATCCTCTCATCTCCGATTACGAATATGATCTGCTTTACAAATCGCTGGAAGGTCTCGAGCATGAAAATCCAGACCTGGTAGTGGCTGACTCACCTACTCAAAGAGTGGGCAAAGGTCTTACAAAAGAATTTCCCTCTGTACCACACCTTGTACCAATGCTGTCACTGGATAATTCCTACAATAGTGAAGACCTTTATGATTTTGACAGAAAAGCAAGGGAACAGACAAAGACAGATGTTATTGAGTATTGTGTAGAACCAAAATTTGACGGAGCTTCAATTTCACTAATCTATGAAAATGATAAGCTGGTTCGGGGTGCTACACGTGGCGATGGCGTATATGGTGACGATATTACACCAAATATCAGGCAAATCAGAACCCTTCCATTAACAGCAGCATTTTCTGCCTATGGCTTACAAATAGCTGAAATAAGAGGAGAAGTATTGATAAATAAGAACAATTTTAAAAAATTTAATGAACAATTAATGGAACAGGGAGGACAGCCACTTGCCAATCCACGAAATGCATCTGCAGGTACTTTAAGAATAAAAGATCCCGTTGAAGTTGGCAGAAGAAAACTGGAAGCTTTTGTTTATAGTCTTGGTTATTATTCAACATTAAATGCTAAACAAAAGGGTCCGGAAACACATTCAGAAACATTGGAGATGTTGTGGGAACTTGGATTTAGAAGTCCAAAAAAGGAAATGAAAGTTTTGCAGGGAATTGATGAAGTAATCAGCTTTTGTAATGAATACGAGCAACAGCGTGATGATCTACCTTATGAAATAGATGGTATGGTTATCAAAGTAAATTCATTTGTCCAGCAGGATAAAATGGGTATGACAACTCATCATCCCCGTTGGGCTATGGCGTATAAATTCAAAGCAAGGCAAGGCACCAGTAAATTAATAAATGTTGATTTCCAGGTTGGGAGGGTGGGTTCTATAACACCTGTAGCTAAAATAGAACCTGTACCTATTGGTGGTGTAACGGTTTCTTCTATCTCACTTTTTAATGAAGATGTTATTAAAGAAAAAGATTTACGGATAGGCGATACCGTTTTAGTGGAAAGAGCCGGAGATGTAATACCTTATATAGTAAAATCATTTCCCGAATTAAGAAAAGGAACAGAAAAGCCAATTAAATTTCCTAAAACCTGCCCTTCATGCAACAGCGATATTGTAAGAGCAGAAGAAGAAGCTGCATGGCGCTGTACTAATATAAATTGTCCTGCACAGGTATTGGAACGATTAATACATTTTGCCTCTAAAGATGCGATGGATATAAGAGGACTTGGTTCTGCCAATATTGAAAAATTTTATAAGTTAGGCTTACTTATTTCTATTCCACAGGTTTACCAGTTGGATTATGAAGCCATAAGTCAATTAGAAGGATTTGGTATGCGATCCATAGAAAATTTAAAAGCTGCTATTGAAAAAACAAAAACGCAGCCATTACACCGGCTCATTTTTGCTTTAGGAATTCGATTTGTTGGCGAAACCATGTCCAAAACATTTGCTCGTGCAGTAGATCATGTATTGGACCTTAAAAATTTTGATGAAGATGCGCTACAGATGCTGGAAGATGTGGGACCAAAGGTTGCAAGCTCGGTCTATCAATTTTTTCAAAATGAAGACAATATTGAGCTGATAAAAAATTTGGAAAATTTAGGTCTTCAGCTGGCTAATGAAAAGAAAAAAGTATTTGTTGCCGGAAATTTAAAGGAAATAAGTTTTTTATTCACGGGAACGCTCACACGTTTAAAACGCAGTGAAGCAGAAGAACTTGTTGAACAAAATGGAGGAAATATAGTAAGTGGTGTTAGTAGTAAATTGAACTATCTTGTTGTTGGAGAAGATGCAGGGAGCAAATTAGAAAAAGCCAAAAAATTAGGTTCAATAAAGATTATATCAGAAGATCAGTTTTTGGCAATGGTTGGCAAAAACTGATGCAGGCATAAAATTTTATGCAATTCTTTACCAAGTGAATAACATCACCTCAACTTTCTACGCCTAAACCATAAATAATGATTAAAAAATTAGCGGGCGAGGTTTGGAAGCCTTTAAAGTTTAGAGGCAGTAAAGATCTACGCAATCAATATGCATTATCTTCTTCAGGACGAATTGCCAGTTATAAAGAAAATATTCTGGAATATGGCAAATTATTAAACGGCTCTTTAACGACTGGTTACAGAACGCTAAACCTGCACAGACCCGGAAATAAAGGAACAATTTATATTCATCGCGAGTTGGCAAAGCTTTTCTTAAAAAAGCCTTCACCCCGTCACAAATTTGTTATTCATAAAAATCACAACAAGCTTGATAATAATATTAAAAATTTAAAATGGGCAACATTGCCTGAGATGATAGAGCATCAGCAACTCAGTCCTGCAAAGATTGCATATAAGAAAAAGCAGGCTAACAGGGATATTGGTTTAAAACTTACCAGTGTACAGGTTAAAAAGATAAAAGATCAATTAAATAACAAAAACCGCCGATTAACTATAAAACAGTTAGCCGATAAATATGATGTAAGTGAAATGACCATGTACCGCATCAAAAGTGGGGAAAACTGGTCAAGAATATAAAAAAAAATCTTTGTTCAGCAACGTATTTATAATATATATATTTATAAAATACATAGTTTAGAAGCCTTACCTGCTGCGTGCAAGCATTATTCACAACTTTTAAAAATAAATATTGTCCTCAGGGAATGTGTTATAAGTACATATGCTATCTTAGTTACCTGAACTAATATTATGAGATTGCTGCTGGCTTGCCTTTTTACCTTAACAGGATTAACTTCTTTTACTCAATTACTGACATGGACACCATCCTTCCCGGTTGAAAATGATGGCTCTCAAAATTTAGTAATAACAGTGGATGCAACAAAAGGCAACCAGGGTTTACTAAATTATACACCCACCAATGATGTTTATATTCATATTGGAGTTATTACCAGTGCCAGTACATCCAGTTCTGACTGGAAATATGTAAAAACAACCTGGGGTACTACAGATGCTGCTGCAAGAGCAACTAATATAGCAGCAAACAGGTGGCAGTTTACAATTCCCGGAAGCCTTAGAACTTATTTTGGAATTACCAATGCCTCTGAGACTATACAAAAAATAGCCATACTATTTAGAAATGGAGCAGGCACCAGAGTTCAACGTAATACCGATGGAAGTGATATGTATATACCTATATATACTTCCGATCTTGCCGTACGAATTAATCAACCGGCAACACAACCACATTTTAATCCTATACCGGAACCTCAGAATTGGGTAATTGGAAGCAACTTTAATGTATCTGCTATTTCAAATCGTACAGCTAATTTGGCTTTATACCATAATGGAACTCTTGTTGCTTCTGCAAATAACACAACCTCTGTTTCCGGAAGTTCTGTAGTTACTGTAGCAGGAAACCAGCAATTAATTGCTATTTTAACAGAAGGG
>JACDAZ010000327.1 GCA_013695175.1 Flavisolibacter sp.
TCCAAAATATTTTTAGATTTGTCTAAATATTTAATTAGACGTATTGAAATTTTCAACTACAGAAGAAAATTACCTGAAGGCAGTTTATTATTTACAGGGTCAGCACGGTAATGTATCTACAAATGCCTTGGCTGCCAGGCTTCAATCAAAGCCGGCTTCTATTACGGATATGATGAAGAAGCTGAGTAATAAAAAACTTTTAAATTATAAACCTTATTATGGTTTTAGCTTAACAACAGATGGCAAAAAAGTGGCTTTATCTGTTATTCGAAAGCATAGGTTATGGGAATTTTTCCTGGCAGAAAAATTAAATATTGGATGGGATGAAGTGCATGGCATAGCTGAAGAACTTGAACATGTTAGCAGCAAAAAACTGATAGATAAACTAGATGCTTTTCTAGACTATCCCGCTTTCGATCCTCATGGAGATCCCATTCCTGATAAATTGGGGAAAATGCAGAAATCCAATAAAATTCCTTTAACCAACTTAAAGCTGTCTACACCAGCTAAAGTAATTAGTATAAGCAATCCCAAACCGAATGTTGTTGAAATTTTAAAAGAGAAAAAAATAACCGTTGGTACCCTGGTTGAAGTAAAAAGAGTATTTGATTTTGATCATTCGCTGCAAGTAAAAATTGCTGCATCAAAAACAGAAACAATCAGCAAACAACTCGCAAATATGATTTTTGTTTCTGATGTAGATGTATAATTTCTTGAAGTATTAAATGAAAATAAGTAACAGATAAAGTTTTATGGAAGTAATAAAAGAATTTTTTGTTGAAATAGGACCCGTTTATTCTGCTTTGTTAGCTACCACCTTTACCTGGTTGCTGACTGCACTAGGTGCTTCATTTGTTTTCTTTTTTAAAACACTTAAACGAGGTGTATTGGATCCTATGCTGGGTTTTACAGGTGGAGTAATGATAGCTGCCAGTTTTTGGTCTTTATTAAACCCAGCTATAGAAATGTCGGAAAGACTTTACCCTGGATGGAGTTGGATGCCGGCAGCCGTTGGCTTTTTGGCGGGTTCTATGTTTATATATTTTTTGGACAAAGTAACTCCTCACCTGCATATAAATTTTGGAGTTGAAGAAAAAGAAGGTGTAAAAAGCCAGTTACACAAAACAACACTATTAGTTCTCGCAATTACACTACATAATATACCTGAGGGTTTGGCAGTCGGTGTTTTATTTGGTGCCGCTGCCGACGGTATGCCTGAAGCCACCATTGCCGGTGCTATAGCACTTGCAGTTGGTATAGGTATACAAAACTTCCCTGAAGGAATTGCCGTAGCTATGCCTCTCAGAAGACTCGGAGTCAGCAGGTTGAAAAGCTTTTGGTATGGTCAACTATCTGCTATAGTAGAACCTGTTGCAGGTGTAATAGGCGCTGTGGCAGTAATGTATATGCAGCCCATTTTACCTTTTGCGCTTGCATTTGCCGCAGGTGCAATGATATATGTGGTAGTGGAAGAGGTGATACCTGAAACGCAAAGAGATAAATATACTGACAGATCAGTACTTGGATTTATTGGTGGGTTTGTAATTATGATGATTCTTGATGTAGCCTTAGGCTGATGCTTTTTTTACTGATCGTAACATGTGCTTAAACCTGCTGAATGTTTCCGGTTGTATATTAAGATAAGAGGCTAGATATTTTTGAGGCACACGCTTCAACAGGTCAGGATTATGCTTTACAAACCTTAAAAATCTTTCTCTGGGAGTTAGCTTGATCACTTGCATATGCCATTTATCACGAAGTATAGTAGTATGTGTTATTATCAATCTTCCCAGTCTTTCCATTTTAGGATTTGAAGAATATATTTTTTCAAGGTCTTCAAAAGAAATAGAAACAAAAGTTGATGGCTCAATGGCTTCAATATAAAATTCTGAACGGGTTTGCGTATGAAAAGATTCCTGTACATGAATAAAATGACCGGCATTAGAAATTTGCAGGGTAATCTCGTCCTGTGCAGAACGGTAAAATTTTCTTACAAGTCCATCAACAACAAAGTTGATATAGTTTTCAACTCCACCTTTTTCAGTCACCAATTCTTTTTTCTGAAAATATCTGTGCTTGATGTATGGCTGTATCAGTTCAACAAATTCATTCTGCTCTAAAGGTATAAACTGCTGTAAATAAGTATAAAAATAAAAATCAGCTTGCATAAACAGTATTTAGAGGTCAACCTTTCCCTGGAAACTGATTTACATGCAAAAATTATACTCAATTAAATCTTAGTTTTGCCGCCATTACTAAATAAAACAGTCGAACATGAGTCAAAAGATTAAGGTTGCTAACCCGGTTGTAGAACTGGATGGTGATGAAATGACACGCATCATCTGGAAATTTATTAAAGACAAGCTGATTCTACCCTATTTAGATGTAGAAATTAAATATTATGACCTGGGTATTGAATACCGCGATCAAACAAATGACCAGGTAACCATTGATGCTGCAAATGCAATTAAACAATATGGTGTTGGAATTAAATGTGCTACCATCACTCCTGATGAACAAAGGGTGGAAGAATTTAAGCTTAAACAAATGTGGAAAAGCCCTAATGGTACTATAAGGAACATACTTGATGGAACTGTTTTCAGGGAGCCTATCGTAATTAAAAATATTCCACGTTTAGTAACTACATGGGACAAGCCTATAGTTGTTGGTCGTCATGCATTTGGAGATCAATATCGTGCAACAGATTTTGTTGTAAAAGGAAAAGGAAAACTTACCATCTCTTTTCATGGCGATGATGGTGAAAAACAGGAATACGAAGTGTATAATTTTACAGGTGATGGCGGAGTGGCTCTGGCCATGTATAATACAGATGAAAGTATAAGAGGATTTGCCCGCAGTTGTATGAACATGGCTTTACAAAAAGGTTGGCCACTTTATATGAGTACTAAAAATACGATTCTCAAAAAATACGATGGACGTTTTAAAGATTTGTTTGAAGAAATCTTCAATGCCGAATTCAAACAAAAGTTTAGTGATGCAGGTATTACATACGAACATCGTTTGATAGATGACATGGTGGCTTCTGCTATGAAATGGAATGGTGGTTTTGTTTGGGCATGTAAGAACTATGATGGTGATGTGCAAAGTGATTCTGTAGCCCAGGGTTTTGGTTCATTAGGATTAATGACATCTGTTTTAGTTACACCCGATGGAGAAACCATGGAAGCAGAAGCAGCACATGGAACAGTTACCCGTCATTACCGTGAACACCAGAAAGGAAATCCAACATCTACCAATCCAATTGCTTCCATTTTCGCATGGACACGTGGACTTGCTTTTAGAGGTAAGCTCGATAACAACCAGGAGTTGATTAACTTTTGTACGGCACTGGAAGAAGTTTGTATTGAAACTGTTGAAAGCGGAAAGATGACAAAAGATCTTGCATTAACTATTAATCCGGGAAAGGCTCAACATGGAAAAGATTTTCTTTATACTGAAGAATTTCTGGATGCTATAGATGAAAATTTAAAAAAGAAAATGTCAAGATAATTTTCACTATATACTTAATTTAACCTCCTATAAACCTCGTATAATGCGGGGTTTTCTTTTTTTGCATTTAAAACCGGGATGGGTAGTTAACCTGCTGCTCTTGATTAAAACACCAATTAAGAAAGATTTTTTTGAAAAGCTGAACTACGGCACAACATTTTATATAACTATCAAAACATTTGTTATGAACTCAGATAAAGAAAAAGATAAAAGCGGTTCCGACATACCAGAAAATACTTCTTCAAAGCCAATGGATAGTAAAAAAGACGTAAAAAACTCACCGGATGAAAAAACAGACCAGGATTTTCCGGGTTACCCTCACTATCCTGCCAAGGAAGATATAATGGATACAAGAACTGGTAATCATAAAGTTGATGCTGACCTGGAAAATGTTTCATCTTCAAATAAAACAGGAGTAAGTCAGCGATACCCAACCGAAAACGACAGGGGCAATGAAGAAGCACCTTCAACCGGCTCTGGTGATGATGATTTAGGAATAAAAGAAGGTACAGAGGCAGATATTACAGAGGAAGATAAAAGAGTTTTAGAAAACCTTGATAATACCTATTCACAGGATAATGTGAATTTAGCCAGGGCTGCTTTAGATAGTTCTGATTTTGATGGCGATGAATTAAATGAAGATGCTTTTGGTGAAAGATTAAGTGGTTCTGATCTTGATATTCCCGGGGAAACAGATGAACCAAGGATAACGGCAACAGGTCAGGGCGATGAGGAAAATAAATATTACAGTCTTGGTGGTGACAGGCATGACGACCTGGAGGAAAATTTTTCTTCAAGAATTTGAAAATGAAAATTCTTTTATTAATAGCTGTTACTGTTTTTATTTGTTCATGCGATCCTATGCGTCGTATTAACATTAAAAACCAAAGTAATGATGAAGCTGTAGTGATCTGGCAGATACATGAAGACAGTGTTTTAACGAGCCCTCTTTTTATAGGCAACGATCCTGAAGTGAAATACACATTAAAGCAGGACCCACCTTACAAT
>JACDAZ010000360.1 GCA_013695175.1 Flavisolibacter sp.
GAGGCAACGGAATTTTACAGCCTTGGTTTTACCAATGTTTATTTTATTTCATCTATCAGTGGCAGTGGTACCGGCGAAGTACTTGATGCAGTTACGTCGGTCATTCCTTTAGATGTTCCCTCTGATGATGAAGAAAAAAAACTTCCCCGATTTGCGATTATAGGTCAGCCTAATGTGGGTAAATCATCATTGTTAAATGCGCTAATAGGGGCTGAAAGAACCATTGTTAGTGATATTGCAGGAACAACAAGAGATACAATTCATACATACTATAATCTTTATAATAAAGAATTTATCTTAATTGACACAGCAGGTATACGAAGAAAAACTAAAGTTCATGAGGATATAGAATTTTATTCAGTAATCAGGGCTATAAAAGCACTGGATGAAGCAGATGTATGTCTTTTAATTTTAGATGCAGAAAAAGGTGTGGCAGCACAGGATTTAAATATTTTTAGTCTCGCAGCCCGTAAAGGAAAAGGACTTGTTGTATTGGTAAACAAATGGGATTTGATTGAGAAAGAAACCAGTACTGCGAAAGAATTTGAAAAAGAATTAAAAGAAAGATTTGCTCCTTTTACTGATGTTCCAATATTGTTTATTTCAGCAACAGAAAAAACAAGAATTAATAAAGCCATGGAAGTGGCTTTGGATGTTTATGAAAACAGGCAAAGAAAAATACCAACTGCCAAATTGAATGATGTGCTGCTAAAAGCTATTGAATCATATCATCCTCCTGTAATAAGAGGTAACCCTGTTAAAATTAAATATGTAACGCAATTGCCTACAGTGGTTCCTTCCTTTGCATTCTTTTGCAATTATCCTGATGACATTAAACAGCCTTACAAAAATTATTTAGAAAATCAGGTAAGGCAGCACTTTAATTTTAAAGGTGTACCGGTACGTATCTTCTTTCGTAAAAAATGATGGGTGATATTTTGTTTATATTATGAAGCTATTAACGTTGCGCCCATTAATCAATCTTAATAAATAAGAAACATGAAAAAATTCTTAGTCATTTTTGCTGTTGCAGGTGCTTTAGTTGCTTGTAACAATGATACTACTGAAAACAGATACAATGACAACAAAATCAATACAGATACCACCATTCAACGTTAAACCTATATAAAAAATTCCTTCATTATACAGAAGGAATTTTTTTTCCTGATAATTTTTCCTGTAGGTTGAAGATTCTTTGTCTTAAAATTTCTAATTCAATAGATTGTTCTTTAATAAATACATTATCATCTAAGCTGCCCACTACTTCCTGCATTTCTTCATCTGTATCATAAATCATTTTACGAAATGAAGTCTGGAAATCTTTAGCTCTTGAAGACAATATATTTTTTACCATCCATTCTTTAGTTTGCAATGTTTGTTGAAGCAAATTATTCAATAATTCATCTGTCAGATCAGTTGCATTTATATGTAAACTTTCAAAAAGAGATGAGATTGCATGTTGAAATTTTTGTTCGGGATAAATGTTAGTGTTTTGCTGGTAAAAATGGTGTACTTCCTCCCAGCTGTTAATCATTCCATCATGAATACTTTGAATAAAAGAATTTAAAGCAGGATCGGGAATTAATTGGCCACCAATATTTTTCCAATTTAATCTACTGATATCTGCAGGTATATGTGATTGTAACTGTTGCAGATCTTCAATATTATTCTTTTCAGTATATTTTAAAATTTCAATTATACCATAATAAATGATTAATTCTTTATAAATTCTGTAAGCTTCAGCAACTTTTACTAAAACAGTAGGCCGGTTATTATTTTCAAAACCTTCTGCAATAATTAAAAGTTTTTTAAAATCATAATCCTTGTCATTCAGAATGGTTTCGCCAACAGTTAACAAAGTAATTTCATCATAAACTTCTCCGGTTATTTTATAATGTGCTTTAGCTGTAAACTTTCTAAGCAAGTCGAGTGCATTGAAAATTTCATTAATACTATCAGGTGCTAAAAAATCATATTCTATATACTGAACAATATTTGTTCTTTTATCCCTGTCAATATATTTATGTGCATTACGTGCTAATGCATACATATTGTACATGAACCAGTATGCAGGCATTACAACAAGCCTGTTATGGGAAATGTCATTATTTACCAGGCAAAAAGGAATGGGAATATTTAATTCGCATGGATAATCACTTTTAGCAATTAATGTAAATGAGGCAAATTTCGAATTATGCTTTAAGCTGACACATAGTCCCGGCCAAAATCCTCTGCCGGCAACCATTTCGCCATCTGCTGCCCTGCTGTTATGGTTAGAACCTATAGTGGCACCTGCAGCAATATTACTTTGACCCATTACAAGCGAAGCACACAAAAAAGAATTGTTATGGTGTTGCTCATGAGCAGGAAATATCAAGGAGTTTAAAACTTCGCAACAGGATATTGTTGAATTACTTCCAAGATATGAATTGATTAACCGGGCCCCATACTTTAATTGCGAATGTGAGGCCATATGAAAACGCACTGCTTTAACACCATAGAATATACGGCAGCCGTAACCAATAATTCCGTTTACCAATTCACATCCTTCTCCAATTTGAGAAGGGGCATCGCGTTCAGAATTGATCGTAAGGTTTTTTAATTTATTTGCTCCCTTTATATAGGCATCGTTACCTACCCACACATCTTTTATAATACTTGTATTTTTTATTACACACCTGTCACCAATTTTTCCATAATAACCCCTTTTTTTATCAAACTTTTTTTCTGTAAATTCTTTAAACCGGTGCATTAAAAGTTTATCACCTCTGAACTTAGACCACAGATAAGCATCACCGGGCAACATGCCATTAAAAGGTAAAATTTTCCTTCCGGCATTTTCATTGCATACTTCAATCCATACGCGAACATCTTCGGGTTCGCCTTCTTTTATAATGCCGTTTCCAAACTTTGAATGATCTGTTGTATGTAATTCATGAATATTGGCAAGCATTACTTCATTGCCTATTATATAATGCGATATATAGTTGACATTATTTACAACTACATTATCACCAAAATCACAACTAATGATGGTGCTGTTGTACAAACCAACGGGCAGGCATACATTATGATATTCTACAGAGATTGTTTCAAGTTTACCAATGCGAACCAAACCAAAGAACTTGCAGTTTTTCACCAATTCAGGATTGAAAGCATCAGATACATGAATCTTATTCCAATCATCTGAAGTATTGTTGTTTCGTACCAATACCTCGATTTCATAAGCAGTTAAATTTCTATAAGCAATGCCATTACGATTTTGCAGGTTTCTTAAATAATATTCATCTTTTCCTTCAGAAAGGAACTCGGGTTGTATAAAATGATAGCCTATAGAGTTAATTGCTTTTTTCCTGATTTCGTTCATTGGATAAGTTTCATTGATGTAATTTATTCAACAGTAACAGACTTCGCAAGGTTTCGCGGTTTATCAACATCCAGCTCTTTTGATACTCCTATGTAATAAGCCAGTAGCTGCAATGGAATTACACTCAACATAGGTAACAATATTTCATCTGCTTCAGGAACAATAATTACATCATCTGCAAGCTTTATGCTTTGTTCATCACCCTCATTAATTACTGCTATCACCTTTCCCTTCCTTGCTTTAATTTCCTGCATGTTAGAAATTACTTTCTCATGGTAAGAATCTTTTGTAGCAATAAAAACAACAGGCAGGGTTTCATCTACCAGTGCAATGGGACCATGTTTCATTTCGGCTGCCGGGTAACCCTCTGCATGTATATAAGAAATCTCTTTAAGTTTTAAAGCGCCTTCCAGGGCTACCGGAAAGTTATAACCCCTGCCGAGGTATAGGAAATCTCTGGCATCACGATACTTCTCCGCAAGTTGCTTAATATGTTCATGTTGTTGTAAAAGTGCGGTTACCTTTTCGGGTATAGCTTCTAATTCCCTTGCTAGCTGCATATACCTGTCATGTGGTAACGTACCTTTTTCATAACCTATTTTTAAAGCAATCATAGTAAGTACAGCCAATTGTGCAGTAAATGCTTTTGTAGAAGCAACACCAATTTCCGGCCCGGCGTGTGTATAAGCGCCTGCATTTGAAACCCGGGCAATAGAGGAACCTACTACATTAACTACACCCAGAATAATGGCACCCTTACTTTTTGCATTTTCAATGGCAACTAAAGTATCTGCTGTTTCACCGCTTTGAGAGATGGCAATAATTACATCACCTTTATTTATAACAGGATTTCTATACCTGAATTCTGATGCGTATTCAACTTCTACATTTATACGGCACAATTCTTCAAAAATATATTCTGCAACCAATCCTGCATGCCAACTGGTACCACAGGCAACCATCACTATTCTGTGGGCGTTTACAATTTGGTCCGCATATTTCTGAATACCGCTCATGGTTATAGTGCCATTTTCTGCATCCAGTCTGCCTCTAAGGCAATCATAAATAGTAGTAGGCTGCTCAAAGATTTCTTTAAGCATAAAATGGTCATAACCTCCTTTTTCTATAGCCGCCAACTCCATATCAAGCTTTGTTATAAAAGGAGTTTGTCTTTCATTTCCCAGATTTTTCAGTATAAGTTCATCTGCTTTGATAATAGCAATTTCATAATCATTTACGTATACTACTTCTTTGGTATACTCAATAATAGGTGATGCATCTGAGGCCAGGAAATGTTCGTTCTTACCTATTCCAATAACTAATGGGCTTCCTTTTCTTGCAGCTATTAATGTATCAGGATTATCCTGGTCTATTAAAACAATTACATAGGCTCCAACAATCCTTTTTAAAGCTATTCGTACGGCTTCTTCAAGAGGACATTTGTTATTGATCTTAATATCTTCTATAAAATTTAAAAGAACCTCCGTATCAGTATCACTTTTAAAATGGTACCCTTTACGTACTAATTCCTGTTTTAGCTGAGCATAATTTTCTATGATTCCGTTGTGAATCATAGCCAATTTGCCACTATTGGATGAGTGAGGATGAGCATTCCTGTCGTTAGGTTCGCCATGTGTTGCCCATCTTGTATGACCAATCCCTATATGTGCATGAAGGTCTTTTCCAATTGTGTTTTCTTCCAGTTCAGCAACTTTCCCCTTCTTCTTAAATACTTTTAACCCGCTATTCAATAATGCCACACCGGCACTGTCATAACCCCGGTATTCTAATCTCTTTAATCCTTTTAGTATCACAGGGTAGGCTTCGCGGGGACCGATATATGCTACAATTCCGCACATAGAACTTTATATTTGTTTTTACTTTTCAAAAAAATGATGCTAAACGCTTTTATCTCTGGCGAAAGTCTATAAAATATAGGAGACGGCAAAAAAGGCAAAAAGGAAGCGAACAGAGGTAAATTCTTCTAAAGTAGTTTTCCGCTCAATATCAAAATTGATACTGAAAAATAAATCAAAAGTCCTGTTACATCAACCAGGGTGGCAACAAATGGTGTGGATGATGCTGCCGGGTCGGCGCCCAATCTTTTTAAAATTAAGGGAAGCATAGAACCTACAATTGTTCCCCATAAAACAACTCCAATAATTGAAAGGCCTATGGTTAAGGCAATACTTAAATAATATTCTCCAAAAACATCTGAGAAAAAATGCCAGATAAATATTACTACTACTCCTAATAAGGCTAATGTTACCCCCAGTAACAGTCCTGACAATATCTCTCTTTGCATAATACGCCACCAATCCTTCAGGCTTATTTCACCTAATGCCATTGCCTGTATAATCAGCGTTGCAGCCTGTGACCCACTGTTTCCTCCACTGGCAATGATTATAGGAATGAAAGAAGCCAACAAAGCCACTCTGGCAATAGTTTCTTCAAAATGATGCATAGCTGTAATGGTCATTAAACCACCAATAAAAAGTATAAATAGCCAGATAACTCTTTTCTTATATAGATCAATTAATGAAATTTCAAGATAAGGCTGCTCTAATGCCTGTGTACCTCCAATCATCTGCATATCTTCTCCAAATTCTTCATTAGTTACCCACAGTACGTCATCAATAGTAACAATCCCTAATAATTTATTGGTATTACTTAATACCGGCAGCGCTACCCGGTTATTCATTTTAAAAACTTCATTTGCTACTTCCTGGTCATCAAATGCGTTTAAAGCAATTACCCTTCCATCCATAAGTTCTTTTACCTTATTTTCAGGTTCGGCTAATATAAATTCCCTGATCCTGATATCATCCAGCAGTTCACCATTTTCATTGATAACATATATAACATCAATGGTTTCGGTGTTTTTACCCACCCTGCGAATGGTTTCCAATACTTCTGTCACAGTATTGTTTTCGTATACATATATATAATCAGGATTCATCAGCCTGCCCACACTGTTCTCAGGGTAACCCAGTAGGGATAACGTTATTTTTCTTTCGTCAGGGTCTAATAATTTTATAAGTTCTCTTACCACATCACTTGGTAATTCTTCCAAAAAAGAGGTTCTGTCATCCGCAGGCAGGTCATTTAAAAGTTCTGCTGTTTTAGAGGGGGGTAAGGTTTGTATAATTCTTTGTTGTGTGGGGAAGTCCAGAATTTTAAAAACACCGGCTGCCCGGTGTATAGCCATACCTGCTATAATTTTACTTTCGTGTTCGGGATATTCGTCAATTAATTCAGCAATGTCACTTATGTTCTGGTCATCAAGAAATTCTCTTATCTCTTGCGTATCACCTGTTTGCAGGAGGTGATCAAATTCCTTTGTCAGTTGTTCCAATGGCATACTTAAAATTACTTTTGCTCTTTAATAACCTTTTTACCCCGCGGCAATATTAAAATTTAATCTTTGACTTGTGAAACCTATTAATTTTTTACACCCCGACATTTATGTGGGAAAGTCCGGAAAACATGGAAGGGGTGTGTTTACTTCTGGTTCTTTAGAAGCAGATACTGTTATAGAAGTTGCACCGGTTATTGTTATGCCGGCAAAAGATCGTCCCATAATAGATCAAACTTTATTACATGATTATATTTTTGAGTGGGGTAAAACGAAAAAAAGATGTTCTATGGCTTTAGGGTATGTAGCCTTATATAATCATGCTTACCATTCCAATTGTGAATATGAAATGGATTTCACAAAAGAAATTATAACAGTAAAAACAATAAAAAAAGTGCAAAAGGGAGAGGAGTTATTTGTAAATTATAACGGTGATGCAGATAATGCCGAAGCTGTTTGGTTCGATAAAAAATGATCAGGATAAGTTATTTCAACAGGTTTTTGATCTCGTTTAATTTTAGTAATGCTTCTACAGGCGTTAACCGGTTAATATCCAGATCATCCAGCATTGTTCTTATTTCTGTAAAAGTTTCAGTATGAGCATCAAAAATATTGAGCTGTAATTTTGGAGCAGAGATTTGTTTTAAATTATCTCCAATGCTGCTGTCAACATGTTTGCTTTCCAGGCTTTTCAAAATTTCTTTTGCTCTGTCGAGTAACTCCTGCGGCATGCCTGCCATTTTTGCTACATGAATACCAAAACTATGTTTAGTACCTCCCTGGGCTAATTTTCTTAAAAAGATGATTTTATTTCCAACTTCTTTATTGGTAACATGATAGTTTTTTACACGTGGTAATTTATTCTCCAGTTCATTCAGTTCATGATAATGCGTAGCAAAAAATGTTTTTGGTTTTTGAGGTGCATTATGAATATATTCTGCAATACTCCATGCAATTGAAATTCCATCATAGGTAGAAGTTCCTCTTCCTATTTCATCTAAAAAAATAAGGGATTGAGGAGAAATATTATTAATAATAGATGCTGTTTCATTCATCTCCATCATAAAGGTGCTTTCACCGGCACTTAAGTTATCAGATGCTCCCACACGGGTAAAAATTTTATCAGTTAAAGAAACAAATGCTTCAGTGGCCGGGACAAAAGAACCCATATGTGCCATAAGTGTTATTAAAGCAGTTTGCCGCAACAATGCAGACTTACCACTCATATTTGGTCCGGTAAGAATAATAATTTGCTGTTCTGTTTTATTTAATACAAGATCATTACTTATATATGTATCTGAAGGGGGCAGGGTTCTTTCTATAACAGGATGTCTTCCTTCTTTTATCTCCAGTTCATCGCCTTCGTGCAGTTTTGGTTTTTTGTAATTGTATTGAAGTGCATTATTGGCAAAGCAGCATAAACAATCCAGTGTGGCTACAATTTGTGCATTTGTTTGAATGCAGGAAATGAAATCATGCAACTCATTTAATAAGCTATCAAATAATTCCAACTCTATCTGGAGCATTTTTTCTTCTGCTCCTGTTATTTTTTCTTCGTAATCTTTTAATTCAGGGGTTATGTATCGTTCTGCATTCGTTAGTGTTTGTTTTCTTATCCACTCTTGCGGAACTTTATTTTTATGTAAATGGGTTACTTCTAAATAGTAACCAAAAATATTATTGAAACCAACTTTTAAAGATGAGATGCCTGTAGCCTCACTTTCTTTTTGTTGTAATTGAAGCAAAAATTGTTTGCCGTCAAATGCGATATTCCTTAATTCATCAAGTTTGGTATTAACAGCATTCCCAATAAAACCTCCTTTTTGAGCCAAAGCAGGGGGATTATCTATAATTTCTTTTACAATCTTTTCTGCTATATAATGACAGGGGTTTAAAGCTTCTGAAAGCCTTACCAGGTAATTGTTATCTGTAGCGGAACAAGTTTTTTTTATTTCATCAACTTGTCGCAAAGCTCTTGCCAGTTGAAGTAATTCACGCGGGTTGATTTTTTTTAAAGGTATTTTAGAAACAAGCCTTTCCATATCACCGCATTGCTTCATGGCATGTTGCAGTTTATTTCGCAGCTCTGCATGCAAAATAAAATGCTCAGCTACATCAAGCCTCTCATTTATTTTTTGAAGACTCTTTAATGGAAAAACCATCCATCGTTTTAGCATGCGGGCACCCATTGGCGTGCAGGTATTATCTAAAATGCTTAACAGCGTATGTCCTTTTTCAACAGGGCTATGGAGTAATTCAAGGTTACGGATGGTAAATTTATCCATCCATAAATAATCATTCTGAATTAAAGAATGAATAGTGGTGATGTGTTGCAGATTGGGGTGTTCTGTTTCCTTAAGATAATGTAATACGGCACCAGCAGCAACCAGGCCTGAAGTAAATTCTTCAATACCAAATCCTTTTAAGGAATGGGTATCAAAATGTTTCAATAAAAGATCTTCTGCATATGCTTTTTGAAAAATCCATTCATCCAAAGTGTAAGAGTAAAATTTACCTCCAAATTCCTCCTTGAATTTTTTTTGAAAATGTCTCTGGTAAATAATTTCAGCAGGTTTAAATCCGTTCAATAATTTATCTGCATATTCCCTGTCTCCTTCTGCTGTAAAAAATTCTCCTGTCGAAATATCCAAAAATGCCATTCCTAAAACTTCACCTTCAAAATGAACAGCAGCAAGAAAATTATTGGAATCAAGGTCAAGCAATTTATCATTAGTTGCTGTACCTGGTGTTACCATTTCTGTTACACCAGGTACAGC
>JACDAZ010000363.1 GCA_013695175.1 Flavisolibacter sp.
CCTCGCAAGATGTAAGAGTCATAGCCAGTGCTAAGAAGCATATCCATAAATAATTAAATTGTTTCATACCCAATAATTTAAATCCAATTATTGCAAATGCTTTGCCGTGATAACAAGCAGCAGAACAAGGAGTTGAAATTTTCCTTTAAACATTTTATTATCAGCATTTTACATTATATATTATCTTCCACTTTATTTGCTGCTTATGCTGGTAAAAACATATGGTAGTGCTGTTTATGGTGTGGAAGCAATTTCCATAACTGTTGAAGTTAACTGGATGGAAACAGGTACTAATTACCTGATTGTAGGGTTACCTGATAATGCAGTTAAAGAAAGTTTGCAAAGGGTAGAAAGTACCATAAAAACTATTGGTTACACAATGCCCCGTACCCGCATAGTTGTAAACCTGGCTCCTGCAGATATAAAAAAAAGCGGTTCTGCATTTGATCTTCCCATTGCTGTGGGCATTTTAGCAGCATCTGACCAAATTAAAAATAAAGAAGCTTTAGAGAAATATGTTATTATGGGTGAGCTTAGTTTAGATGGTGCTATACGACCCATAAAAGGAGCTTTACCCATTGCTATTCAGGCAAGAAAAGAAGGATTCAAAGGTTTAATTGTTCCCACTGCCAATGCAAGAGAAGCCGGGATGGTTAATAACTTAAATGTATATGGAGTAGAACACATAAAAGATGTTATCAGTTTTTTTGATGATAACGAAACCGGATTAGAAGCCATAAAGATTGATACACGAGAAGAATTTTCATATTCTCAAAACAGTTTTGATTTAGATTTTGCCGATGTAAAAGGTCAGGAAAACATTAAAAGAGCATTGGAGATTGCTGCTGCCGGCGGACATAATGCAATATTAATAGGACCCCCCGGTGCCGGCAAAACTATGCTGGCTAAACGCTTACCAACTATATTACCACCACTTTCTTTACATGAAGCATTAGAAACAACAAAAATTCATTCCGTTGCCGGTAAGCTACCCGAAAATGCAACTTTGGTTTCACGTCGTCCTTTCAGAAGCCCGCACCACACCATATCTGATGTAGCTCTAGTTGGCGGAGGTGGCATACCACAACCCGGCGAAATTTCTTTGGCACATAACGGCGTTCTTTTCCTGGATGAATTACCAGAATTTAAACGTACCGTATTAGAAGTAATGCGGCAACCGATGGAAGAAAGAAGAGTGACAATATCAAGAGCAAAAGTGGCAATAGACTTTCCGGCTTCATTCATGCTCATTGCATCCATGAATCCATGTCCCTGTGGATATTATAATCATCCTGACAGGGAATGCACCTGTCCTCCCGGTACTGTTCAGAAATACCTCAATAAAATTTCAGGTCCCCTACTGGATAGAATTGATTTGCATGTAGAAGTTACACCTGTACATTTTAGTGAGTTATCAACTACTAAACAACAGGAAGGTTCTGAAGCTATTCGCCAGAGAGTTATAAAAGCAAGAGAAATACAGGAAGAAAGATATAAAGCAACTTCAGGCATTTATTGCAATGCACAAATGAGCAGTAAGATGTTGAAAGAGATTTGTGTAATCAGTACTTCCGGACAAAATCTTTTAAGAACAGCAATGGAAAAATTAAATCTATCTGCACGTGCTTATGACAGGATATTAAAAGTATCAAGAACCATAGCAGATTTGTCATCGAGTGATGATATTAAAATTGAACATCTGGCTGAAGCTATTCAATATAGAAGTTTGGATAGAGAAGGTTGGGCCGGCTAATGCTCATAAACCTAAACAATAGTTTCACATCCATAAAGTATAAACTATACCTAATTTAGTAGGCAGATTGGGTTCTATTAATTGACCAGATGAAGAACTCTTATTGTACATAATCATGAAAATCTTACTTCATTATTTAAAACCCCATAAATTTCTTGTTTTTGTAGTACTGCTTTTAGCAGCTATTAATATCAGTTTCTCTCTTATAGATCCTATCATTTTTGGAAAGCTGGTAAACCTTGCAACAGATTTTGCAAATAACAAGGATAGTTATACTTATGAAAGGTTCTTTTTTTCTTTTGACAAACCTTATGGTGTAATGGCATTATTACTTGCATCCATAGGTGTAGCAATGGTGAGCCGTATAGCTAAAAATTTCCAGGATTATTTTCTAAATGTAGTTGTTCAAAAATTTGGTGCTAAAGTGTTTACAGATGGTTTACAAC
>JACDAZ010000380.1 GCA_013695175.1 Flavisolibacter sp.
TGGTAAGCTGATCTGCCATCTTCATCGCCATAAAAAAATACCTGCATCACAGCTTTTTGCTCTGCCAGCAGATCCTGATAAGCAATATTATATACCGGTGGAATACCAAATTCCTGTGAAAGGTTTATTTGCAGCGTGGTATCTGCTGACAGAAATAACTTGTATAGAAGATTATACATAACCATACCACGCCTGTTATTTTGTGCTGTTGTTCTATCCAGATTAGCCTTTACATTTTCCAGCATTTTTGTAGCCATTGGTTTCATGGTTTCCGAAATACTTGCATAAGAATCTGCAACATCAACACCATCTTCAAGATTTGGTGAACGCTCAATACCATTTACAAAAGCTGTCATTAAACTCTCTGCCTGGTCCTGGTTTGGAAAGCTGTTTAAAAAGTTACTTAATGTATTAAACCCGGCAGCCATCTTAATAAACTTCTTAAAGCGGTCGAAGTTGACACTAACTAATAAAGAATCCCCCCTGTTACCAATCCTTTGCATCAACATAGGATATACTCCTCTTGTATAACTTGAAGTATAAATGTCACTTTCCCCATTTACAGCCAGGTAATAAAGTTCCTGGGCAGTTAGTTGATTTAATATTCTAAAACGAACTGGATCCGGATCATTATGCAAAGCATTAATGGTTTTTATAAAAACATCTTTTGCTCTTTTACCCAACATATAATTAAGAGCATCCATTTCATAAACCTTTTCCTTGTTGAGGGAGCGGCTTACATAATCAATTCTTGTTTTTACCAGGAGCTTGTAATATTTTACATCGTCACCCTTTACTTTATCAATTTCTTCAACAGTTTGATTTCCCTTTAAAATATTATCTAAAAAAGGAAAGTATAGCTGTCCGCTATTGCTTCTGGCCATTTTTACTACAGCCTGTACCAAAGAATCATCAATCTTCCTTATAGCAATACCTAATTTATTATTTGCAGCTGCATAATCATATAAAAGGCGGGGATGTTTATATGCTGCCACTAAAATCAGGCTATCTCTAAATGGCAGGTCATCATTATCCCGTAAAACAAGAAATGTACGCTCCGGATGTGCCGCTGTATATTTTCTGATTAATATTTCTTTAGCTGTTTTGAAACCTGTATTCATATCAAAAGCGCCACTGACAATGATAGAATTGCCAATATCATAATTAGCTTTAGCTATAATTGATTCAATGGATTCACCTGATATATCCATAATCATAGCTTTTTCATAAGCTTCTATCATGGCAGGTACATTACTCGGATTAAAAGAACGGCTGCGGTAAGAAGTAGTGAAGTTGCGAAGCATCTTTTCCACGCCTCTTAAATAAGCCACTTTTTTTTGAGAGCTGGATATGGTATCAGCTTCTATTTTACATTGTAAGGCATCTACACGATCTACAAGTGTATTTGTGATCAAATAATTTCGTTCATCATCCGGAGCACCCTGGAAAAGCATCTCACCTTTGCCATCTGCTTTTAAAGCAGATTTTTGTTCCCTGTCTATATAATCATGAAAGATTTGCCTGTTAATAGGAGGTTTGCATCCTTTTACCGGTGTATTTGCAGCAGAATTTTGAGAAATCGCGGAATACATAGGAAAGGAAATAACAAAAAAGAAAACCCGTAAAGCTGGTAGCATAAGCCTCATAACACAAATTTAATACCCACTTCGCTAAGGATAAGTTACTTTAAGACAGTAAATAACCTTTTGAAGTTGCAGAAACAGAATTTAAGCCCTCTTAGCATTAAATTTTTATTAACTCTTTAAGAACTCCTTCAATAAAAGGTAAGCTTAATTTTCCTTTTGCTTACTTTGTTCAAAGAATCCCATTCAATGGACCCCAAGCCTAAAAAAATTCTGCTAGCTGATGATGAAGAAGATATTTTGGAAATTTTAAAATTTAATCTGGTTAAAGAAGGATACCATGTTATTACCGCACAGGATGGTGATGAAGCTATAGCAAAAGCAAAACAAAATTTACCTGATTTAATTATACTGGACATAATGATGCCCGGTAAAAATGGGGTACAGGTTTGTGAAATTTTAAGAGCACAAAGTGAATTTAAGGACACCCTCATCATGTTTTTAACTGCTTTAAGTGATGAAGCAACCCAGATAAAAGGACTAACAACGGGTGCAGATGATTATGTATATAAACCTGTCAGCCCAAGTATTTTTATTTCAAAAGTTAATTCTTTGATGCGCCGGCTGAAGGAGCAGGATGAAAAAATTATAGAAATTAATGGATTAACAATAGACCCCGAAAGGTTTATTGTTCGTTATAATGGGCGAGATTTTTCATTAGCAAAAAAAGAATTTGAATTGCTTTATTTATTGGCTTCTAAATCAGGAAGGGTTTTTTTAAGAAATGAAATATTAAGCCAGGTTTGGGGAAGCGAGGTAATAGTTGGCGACAGAACAATTGATGTTCATGTACGAAAAATCAGGCAAAAATTAGGTGTAGATTGCATTACCACTGTAAAAGGTGTAGGTTATAAGTTTGAGCTTGCATGCTGAGAACAAAAAATTTTACTCCCAGGCAACTTGCTGCACTCACAGCATTTATTCTTTCTTTACCAATAGGTGCAGCCATAATTTATTTGCAAAGAGACTGGAAGGAAGGACTGATAGCTTTTTTGATCATCCTTTTAGGCAGCTATTTTTTAATTTTTTTCATCATCCAACAATTTATTTATCGAAAAATAAAACTGATATATAAGTTTATTTATCAAACAAAAGCGAGTAAAAAGCAAGAGACCTATTATAAGTATATTCTTCCTCAAAAAAGTATTGATGAAGTAAGGCAGGATGTAGAAGAATGGGGCGAACAGCAAAGAAGAGAGATAGAAACCTTACAACAGAACGAACTTTTCAGAAAAGAGTTTTTACAAAACTTATCGCATGAATTTAAAACACCGGTTTTTGCTATACAAGGTTATATAGAAACACTTTTACAGGGTGCCATGGACGACCCGGACACCGGAAAAAGATTTTTATCCAAAGCATCTAAAAATGTAGACCGGCTTGTTCATTTAATCCAGGATCTTGATGAAATTTCGAGGCTGGAAAGGGGTGAGCTGAAATTGCATAAACAAAATTTTATTATACAGGACCTGGTAAAGGAAGTTTTTGAAAGCCTGTTTATTACAACCCAAAAAAACAACATAGCATTTACTATAAAAAAAGGCTGCGAACAACCATTGATGGTATTTGCTGATAAAGAAAAAATCAGGCAGGTGATTATTAATCTTGTTGAAAATTCTGTAAAATATGGAAAGTATGGCGGTAGTATTGCAGCCAGTATGTATAATACAGACGGGAAAAATATACTAATAGAAATCAGCGATGACGGAATAGGAATAGAAGATCAGCATTTAACCCGCATTTTTGAACGTTTTTACCGTACTGCAGAGGGTCGCAGCCGCGATGTTACAGGCAGTGGATTAGGCCTGGCTATATGTAAACATATTATTGAAGCACATAGTCACAGTATACATGTACGCAGTACTTCTGATGTCGGTACCACAATAGGCTTCACTTTGGATTCAAAAAATAATTCTTAATAATAATCTAATCCTTCTTTTACTGACTGCAAAAAATTAGCAGTTTCATTGGTTATAGAAGAAAATACCTGATTATTTTCAAACCGGTATTTAAAATACCTGCAGTCTCGTATAATACTAAACTCTACTTGTTGTAATGCAGTTTTGTTTTTATAAAAGATCATTTTCCCGCTCAATTCGCAACCGGTATTTTTTGCTTCTGCATTATTTAATGCATAAACCAATTTCTTAATAGCGTTTTTATCTTCAGTTATTACAGTTCGAACTATTTTATTTTGTTCCATAAATTCTATAACCAGTTTATCGCTTTCTGAGAGAGACTTAACCATTAAATTATCTACACAGGAGAATGAAATCGTTATAAAAAACAGTTGAAGTATCAGGTAAAACTTGCTTGTTATCATATTTTTTTGTTTCAAGTGGTGCATACCATATCTAATTTGAAAATAAGTTTTCGGGTAATCATACCCAATGCAACAATTATGCGATTACCATTAATTGATAACATTTTAATAATTATCTGTTAATGTCAAGGCAATACTAGTTCAATTATTTTATAATGAAATAACCACGTTTATTGAAAAATAAAATAAAGAGAAAAGTTGACATTGTTGTTTTATCTGATGTACATCTCGGAACTTATGGTTGCCATGCAAAACAACTACTCAACTATTTAAAATCTGTAAATCCGGGTATCATTATATTGAATGGAGACTTTATTGACATCTGGCAGTTCAAGAAAAACTACTGGCCAAAAAGCCATATGAAAGTGGTAAAACATTTAATGCAACTGGCAAGTAAAAAAGTAAAGATCTATTATATAACAGTTAATCACGATGAGCTGCTTAGAAAATTTTCAGGATTTAAATTAGGTTCCTTTCAATTAGAAAATAAACTTCTGCTGCAACTGGATAATAATGAACAGGCGTTATTTTTTCACGGAGATGTTTTTGATGTAACCATACAGTATTCCAGGTGGATAGCCAAACTGGGTGCATATGGTTATGATACTCTTATTAAAGTCAACACTCTTTTTAATTATATAAATCAAAATATTTTTAGAAAAGACCGTGTATCCTTTTCAAAAACCATAAAAAACAGTGTCAAAAAAGCAATCTGCTATATTAATGATTTCGAACAAGCGGCAGCCAATTTTGGAATTCTGAACCAATATCAATATGTTATTTGCGGGCATATACATCAGCCCCAGATAAGAAAGATAGAAACAGAAAAAGGTTCCATAGTATATATGAATTCAGGCGACTGGATTGAGAATTTATCAGCTCTTGAATACTATAAGGGTTGCTGGAGTGTTTACTATCATGAAAAAAATTCTGTAACCGAAGAAAATATTTCTGAAGAAGAAGAATTATGCTCCAAGTTGGTATTTCAAAATTTACTCCAGGAATTTAAAATTTTGGAAAGGGCGTGAATATATTATATGCTATACAAGGCACGGGCAATGGACATCTGAGTCGTGCACGTGATATAATACCGGTATTAAAAAAATACGGCGCTGTTGATATTCTGATCAGCGGCACAGAATCAGATGTTGATCTGCCATATGAAATAAAGTATAAATTTCACGGACTTTGTTTTGTATTTGGGAAAAAAGGAGGAATTGATTATGTGGAAACTTATAAAAGAAGCAAGATAAAAAAATTCTTCAAGGAGATCATTCAATTACCTGTATTGAATTATGATCTTGTATTCTCTGATTTTGAACCAGTGAGTTCATGGGCATGTTATTTTCAGAATAAATCTGTAATAGGACTTAGTCACCAGGTTGCTGTAAATCATAAATCATCACCTAAACCTGACAAATCAGATATTATTGGTAAGGCAGTTTTAAAATATTATGCACCGGCAACTTATAAATTCGGGTTTCATTTTATTCCTTATGATTCCCACATTTTTACCCCTGTAATTCGGCAGGAAGTAAGAGAACTGAAATCAGATGATAAAGGACATATAACAGTTTACCTGCCATCATTCAATGCAAAAAGGATAATTAAATGTTTAGCCTTATTTCCAGATCAGCGTTGGCAGGTTTTTGTAAAACATACTGATATACCTTATGTAATTGAAAACATTCAAATATTTCCAATTAACAATGAAAATTTTTTATCGAGCATGGCAAATGCATCTGGAGTATTATGCGGAGCAGGATTTGAAACTCCTGCTGAAGCTCTTTTTTTAAAAAAGAAACTAATGGTTATACCAATGAAAGGTCAATATGAACAACAATGTAATGCAGCTGCATTAAATGCCATGGGTGTGCCTGTAATAAAAAGTCTGAAAAGAAAAAACTTTCAAAAAATCAGTCAATGGCTCGAACATGAAAATGTAATTACAATAAATTACCCAAATGAAACAGATTGGATAATTCAAAATATAATAGAAGAAGTTACATCAAAACAAAAAGCTACCAAAATTCCAGGCAAGAATATTGACTCACCAATAAAATTCAGAAAGCTCTTGTTAAAGAAAATATTCTTTCAAAACAAATAGATCATGCATTCTTCATTATTTGGAAATGATTTTAAATGGGGCGCATCAGCATCTGCATTTCAAACAGAAGGTGCCTTTGAAACAGATGGAAAAGGTTTATCTATTTGGGATGTGTTCTGCAAAAAGAATGGCAAAATTTTTAATAATCATAATGCAAATGAAAGCTGTGATTTTTACAACAGATACCAGCATGATATTATTTTGCTTGATTTTCTTGGTTTAAAAAATTTTAGATTTTCCCTATCATGGTCCAGGCTTTTTGCAGAGGGTATAGGCAGTGTAAATGAAAAAGGCTTTGACTTCTACAACAGGTTAATTGATTTTTGCCTTGAAATGCAGATTGATCCATGGGTAACATTATACCATTGGGATTTACCGCAAAAGCTGGAAGAAAAAGGGGGATGGACTAACAGGGATATATTATTCTGGTTTGAAGAATTTACCCATATATGCATTGCAAAATTTGGAGACAGGGTAAAAAACTGGATCATATTAAATGAACCTATGGTGTTTACCGGGGCGGGATATTTTTTGGGTATACATGCACCGGGCAAAAAAGGTTTAAATAATTTTTTAGCCGCAGCACATCATACAGCAATGTGCCAGGCTTTGGGGGCCAGAGTTGCTAAATCTTTAAGAAATGATTTAAATATAGGAACAACTTTTTCCTATTCATATATAGAACCTGTTAATCAGCAACCCGAGAATATGGAAGCTGCAGAAAGAGTTGATGTATTGACCAATAGAATGTTTTTAGAGCCATTATTGGGAATGGGCTATCCAGGTTCTGAGTTAAGCATTTTAAAGCAAATTGAAAAGTACATGTTGCCAAATGATGAAAAAGATCTTCAATGCAATATGGATTTCATTGGCGTGCAGAATTATACAAGAGAAATAGTTGCACATAGCTCGTATATGCCATATGTAAATGCAAAAATTATAAAGGCCGAGAAGAGAGATGTACAAACAACTTCCATGAATTGGGAAGTATACCCCCAGGGTATATACCATGCTCTTAAAAGAATAGCCTCATACACACAGGTAAAAAATATTATTGTTACGGAGAATGGTGCATCATTTGATGATACTTTAATAAATGGCAAAGTTGCAGATCCCAAACGTATTAGTTTTTTAAATGATTATTTAAAAATGATTCTGCGTGCAAAAAAAGAAGGTGTTCCTGTTTCAGGTTATTTCATTTGGTCGCTGACAGATAATTTTGAATGGGCAGAAGGTTACAACTCAACAGATACAACATCAGGTA
>JACDAZ010000043.1 GCA_013695175.1 Flavisolibacter sp.
GTGTAAATGCTTCCCGACTGAAAGAAATGCGCATGGGTATCTACTAATCCGGGCATAACATATTTCCCTGTGCCATCAATAATTGTAGTGCCTTTTGGTGTTTTAATATTGGTGCTAACTGCAGTAATTATTCCATCCTGAACAAGTACATCATGTCCCTGCAATAATTTTTTATTTAAAACATCAACTACTGTTACATTTTTAATGATGATTTGTGTATGTACAGGTAATTTTAATAAAAACACAATTGATAAAATTAAAAGCAGGCGCATATAAAAATTTTTAGTTAAGATTTAAATAATTAAGATTTGTATAGGGTCTGAAATAGTAGAAATATATATTTATAAATTTATCAACAAAGGTTCCTCAGCAACACATTTATATTATATAAATAAAAGATCATTTACTTTAATCTGCTGAAAAATGCGGTTCTCGTAAACAAAGTCAAGAAGGTTAAACATATGATTCAATCAGCTATAAAAGTTAAGAAATTTTGCTGTGAATCAATCTTCTAAATTATGTTGTTATTATATAGGGCGTATCATTATCTTGGTCTCCTTACTTCCACAACTATCAATTTTAAGGTGGTTTCACCAAT
Organism: Flavisolibacter sp.; assembly: GCA_013695175.1. Classification (GTDB taxonomy): domain Bacteria; phylum Bacteroidota; class Bacteroidia; order Chitinophagales; family Chitinophagaceae; genus Flavisolibacter. Next base: position 599 of record JACDAZ010000043.1, read on the forward strand.
ATTTTTTGCAGTATGAGATTCACCCGGAAGCACTATCCCCATTCCGGTAGTAAATGGCACCACCTGCTTTTCTCCTTTAGTGTTGGTTAACTCCACTGTGCCACCTGAAATAACATACAATGCAAAATCTGGATGTAAATGCATGGATGAAGATTCGCCCGGTAAATACGTAGCTTCCATAACTTTGATTCCCAACGTATCGGACAAAACTTTATACATGGTTGGAGCTATTTTATGAACATCCTGGGACAAAGCAGTTTGATTTAGTACAATTGCACAAATAATGGTGAATAGAGGAGCTATAATTTTTTTCATAAAAAGCTTTTAAGTAATAAAAAGGAATTTTTGAATACAGGTAAAGGTCGTATGTATTGCCCCTGGGGGATATGCAAAAAAGGCAAAAAAATAGCCATTAAAGACCAAATAAAGTAAAAAAGCTTCCAGTTACCAGCTTTATTCCGGGAGCTGATTATGAAAAGGATTTATAATTAAAATTTGGCTCAAACAATTATAAAAATACTACATTGTGAAAGTTTTCATAGGGTACGGATTAAAAACGAGCTGAGATTTCTATCTCGGCTTTCTTTTTTTTAAAAGGTTCCATTCTTTAAAGAATCAATCAATTATCCATTGTTTTCTTTCTATTTTTTCAAATAATATATTTGTACCTGAAATTGTAGATTATTAATTTAATGATCTATCCCTGAAAAACTTACATGCATTACTGTCCATCAAAGCTTTTCTTTATAAGTATCATACTGTTTTTTTTCTTACTACCTATAAATCATGTTGCTGCACAAAAAGAAAATTTCATAAAAACGATATATAAACAAATTAATTAACGATACTACAGATATTCGTGAACCACAATTTCTTGCTTATCCAACACTTGCTTATGCACCGGAAACAAGCTGGGAATTCGGCATTAGTAGTTTATTTGTTTATTATTCAAGAAAGGATACTACCAACCGCCTGAGTGAAATAAATGGTTTTACCTTTTACACTTTAGAAAATCAATATGGTGCCTGGTTTGATCATGCACTTTACACCCATGAAAACAGGTGGTCTTTTATTGGCAGATTCAGGTACCAGAATTTTCCTTTATTATATTTTGGAATTGGACCCGGTACTTCTCCGGAGTTTGAAGCAAAAGTGGATGCGCAACAATTAAATATTAAAGAAAGAGCACTTAAAAAAATTGGCAAAAATATTTTTGCCGGTGTGGAAGTGGATCTGCAGCGATTATCATCAGTAAAATTTATACCACACGGACAAAATGCAATTGATAAACCCCTGGGTTACGAAGGATCAACAAACCTGGGTTTAGGGGGTGGTATTTTATATGACAACCGACATAATGTTTTAAATGTAAGAGACGGTGGCTTTGCGGAACTTGCTTTACTGCAATATGATAAAAAATGGGGAAGCAATTATTCTTTTACTACTATACTTTCAGATAACAGGTTTTATAAATCAATCAGTAAAAACAATGTACTGGCAGCGCAGTTATTTGGTCAGTTCAGTATAAAACAACCTCCATTTAATCAACTTTCTCTTTTAGGAGGTGAAAGCTTAATGCGTGGTTATTATACAGGCAGGTTTAGAGACAGAAACCAGCTTGCTTCACAGGTTGAATACCGGTTCCTTCCTCTCCCATTTAATTTTACCA
>JACDAZ010000443.1 GCA_013695175.1 Flavisolibacter sp.
GGGACTAACTAAGATGCAGAAGCAGAATAATTAACGTTTACTGATGCGAGGCTCAAATTAACACGGTAAAGGTAGCTTTTATTTTTAAATATACTGTCAATAGATTGGTAAAGTGAATTTTAAATAAAAAATCAGATGTCAGAAGTCGGAACTAAGAAAGAAAAAATTTGAGGTGGGTATGGAGGCCGGATGCTGTTCTTTCTCTAAATTCAATTGATTCAAAAATATTTTACATGGAAAGATTAGATGAAGCAGAAATAAAATATGCACGTACCATGTATGAACCCATTTTTACAGTTGCAATGGAGGGAGACAAGATAAAAGTTTCATTAACAACAGAAATAGAAGGTATCGATATTCATTATTCATGGGATGAATCGCATCCGGATAGATATTATCAAAAATATGCTGCTCCATTAATTGTTCCAAGTGATGCTCTCACTTTAAAATTAGTTACCTACCACAATGGAAAACAGGTAGGCAGGCAAATAAATATGCCTGTAGAAGAATTAAAAAAGAGGGCAGGTAAAAAGTAAAAAAGTTATCAGCAATTTTAATTTAAGAAGTTCGCTATGGTAAAAACATTTTCACTACTTCTATTATTCAGTTGTATTGTAATCACATCTATGTCGCTTTCAAAAAATATGCATGTTGTTTTCTTTGGAGATTCCATTTCTCAATTGGGAGTTGAAGAAGGTGGGTTTATAAAACTACTTGATTCGTTGCTTAAAGAAAAGGATAAATACAATACATATCAATTGGAAGGTGCAGGAGTTAGCGGAGATAAAATTTACGATTTATACCTGCGCCTGCAAAAAGATGTACTTGATAAAAAGCCCGACATTGTGGTAATATGGATAGGAGTAAATGATGTTTGGCACAAGCAAACATTTGGTACAGGTACAGATGCAGATAAGTTTCAAAAATTTTATACCGGTATTATCGAAAAACTAAGAGACCAAAATATAGACATAATACTTGCTACACCTGCAGTAATAGGTGAAAAGAAAGGATTTGTAAACCAGCAGGATGGCGATTTAAATCAATATTCTGAAATCATCCGGCAACTTGCTTCTTTTTATAATTGTGGATTAGCTGATATGAGAAAGGAGTTTCATGAATACAATCAAAAACATAATACATCAAATAGGGAGTCCGGAATTCTTACCTATGATGGGGTGCATCTCAATAAACAGGGCAATCAATTTGTAGCAGGCATACTTACTGAGCTTTTGATAAAAAAACGCTCTCTGTAAAAAGTAAAAAAAAGAAGCCACATTTTCGTGGCTTTCTTATTAAAAATTACCTTACTTACCTTAATATAAGTCAGAGATTTTTAGTCTTTCAATTTTTGTTTAAGAATAGTACCATTAGCATCAACCAATAACTTTACTTCATTACTGTTGGTATTGCTTTTTAATTTTAATTCATAAGCTTGCCTGTCTTTCCAAAATTCTCTTTCTACTTTTTCAATTGTATAACCAGAAAACTGATTACGTAAAAGATCATGAACTGCTGATGGAAGTATTGAATGATCAGATACAGCATAAGCACTTCCGATCCACTCTCCATTTGCATTATACCATGCATTATACCGTTCGTTTCCTACATTAAACTGAACAACATAATCATTTGGTCCCATTGCAGGCCAATCTGTTAACTCCCAATCAATTGGCGTGGTAGCAGCATCATATCTTTGCCAGGTAACATTAGATGCTGTTGGATATGATACTGTAAAACTTGTTCTTAAAACTTCAGGTATATCATAAGCCTGATTTTCAGAAGTAGATGTAGTTGTATAGGTAGTGCCACATGAAGCCATAAATACTGCCACTGCAAATACCATTAATATTTTTTTCATAAGAAAATATTTTAAGGTTAATACTTATCGGGCCTTACTTACAAAATATCTGCCAGAAGAGAACAAATAGGGCAGTTAATTCTGGTATATTTTATTAAAGGTCCACTCCCAGGAAGTTGCAAATTATAAGCTGAGAACGCTAAACTCTGCAAAGAAGAAGAAGTAAAGAAATCCCTTCGTGCATCATTTGTACCTTCCTGACTTCGTGGTTCAACTCTGTAGCAAATAAAAATATTAACCGCCACGCTAATCACCGTAAAGAAGAAAACGTAAAGAAGAAGTAGTAAAGAAAACCCTTCGTGCATCATTTGTACCTTCCTGACTTCGTGGTTCAACTCTGTAGAAAATTAAGCTGAAAAATTACAATTCAATATCATCTTCCAGTTCAATATCCAAACCATTAATATTTATGAGTTGATGTTTGGTTCTTGATATTTCTTTTACAATTTTTACCAGGGTATCAAGGTTAGCATCACCGGTATTTTCAAACATGGCAATTTCAAGATTTAGTACTTCACCAACTTCATGCAGTTTTGAAATTTCATCGTATGTTCCTTTAAAACCTACATTCACCATAGCCGTAAAAATTTCTATTTCGGCATCATGTAATATTCTTACAGCATCTTTTAGCGTATCCTGGTAATCTTCATCCTGCATAACAAGAAATTTACGAAAGTGAAATTATCTAATCTGCTGATAAAATAAATGGTTTTGCCAGATATATAAATAATTGGGATGAAACAGTATATTATCGAAGGAGAAATGACATTTAATATTGGGATAAGGTTGTAAAGGGAAAGCCGGGTGATTGTTTTTTGCTTCTAATAATGTTCCCCACCAATGTATTAGGTTAAGCAAGGAGTATAGATACAAGTATTACTTGAGTTCATTGTACTCACTGCTGTTTAAAAGAGGCATTAGAAGGTACTCCTTAATTAATCAAAGATTACTACTTCATTATTCTTTTTGCAGATCTCCGTAAACTTCAACCCATATAATAATTGAAGCATGGCGTTTAAACTTCCATTGGTTGTATCTAAATGGCTGCGAAAGCGCATGATCAATTCATTTTTTGTAATGGGTGTTTTTTCTAAAAATGGCAACAATATTTTTAAATGTTGTATCATAATAGGGAGTAATACAATTTGTGTGCAGCGAATCATATATTCCCCAATTATATTATTCACTATTTACTGACATTGGTATTAATTCACATAACATCTTCATTTTAAAATGCGTTACCACAACGTAAGGAATATCTATGACTACTTAACTGCTTCCTGATTCATAGTGCATAAAAGTCACACTTAGGAAATACTATAACAATTACAACGGTATTGATGTTATGAAGGCGGCTGCTTAAAATAATCTGCACTGATCTTTTCGTCACACATATCTACCCTTTTATCACATTTAGTATATATGAAGATGCTTAAGAACTATCCTTGCTGTTCATTCAATCCAGGCAAATGCAAAACGTACCGGTTATTCAAACAACAGGACTTTCTTACAGTTTTTCAAATAAAACAGAAGCCATTTCCGATATCAATATGGTGGTGGAAAAAGGAGCCGTATATGGATTTTTAGGTCCTAACGGTTCGGGTAAGACCACCACACTCAGCCTGCTGTTAGGGCTATACAAACTACATAAAGGGGCCATAAAAATCTTTGGAGAAAAACTTCAGTCCGCACGTTCCACAATACTAAAAAAGACAGGTTCTCTTATTGAAACACCATCACTATACGGCCATCTCACTGCTAAGGAAAACATGGAAGTGTATCATAAAATTTACGGAGCACCAAAAAGCAGGATCATTGAATTATTGCAACTGGTTGATTTATCTGGTACGGGAAAGAAATCAGCAAAAAAGTTTTCACTGGGTATGAAGCAAAGATTATCCATAGCCCTGGCCCTGCTACCCGATCCTGAATTATTAATACTTGATGAACCTGCCAACGGGCTTGATCCTGAAGGAATCATTGAACTGCGTCAACTGATCAAAAAGCTGAATGCAGAGAAAGGAATCACCATTGTTATATCCAGTCATATACTTTCAGAAATAGAAAAAATGGTAACCCATGTAGGTATCATTAATAAGGGACGCATGGTGTTCCAGGGTGCTTTGGAAGATCTGCATGTTCACAACGAAAGCTTGCTTCAACTGCATACTTCAGATAATGAAAAAGCGATTCATTTTCTTAAGCAATATAATCCTGAAACAGAAGGAGACCTGATTACAGTTTATTGTGATGACATTGTCCAGGCTGCTTCCATTAATCGTATGTTAATGAATAACGGAATTGATGTTTACCTCCTGCAGCCAAAGAAAAACAACCTTGAACAAACCTTTATTGATTTAATTGAAAAGCAATAATATGTATTTACCCTTACGTTCCGAATTTATAAAGATCAAAAGAACATCTTCTATTTACCTGTTATTTATAATTGTTTTTTTGCTTTGCTTTTTTATGTTGGTTGATGTAAATGACGAAGTGGAAAAACTTACTTATAATAAAAATGTGTGGAATCAAATCTATGGCGAAGGTGGTTTATCATTGAATGGTTTTGCCTTACCCTTATTTGTCATTTTCGTTTGTACATTAATACCCCAGTTAGAGTACAGGAACAATACCTGGAAGCAGGTTTTTGCATCACCGGTTCCTCCGTTTAAAACTCTTGTTGTAAAATTTTTACTGCTTCATTTGTTGATTCTCGTATTTCTTATAGCCTATAATTTTCTTATGGCTACGGTGCCTTTATGGCTACAACTGTTTAATCCCTCTTTCAATGCTTTTCAGTATAATTTAAATGTGGAAACGTGGCTTCTCGGCAATGCTATGACCTATATAAATATACTGGGCATGAG
>JACDAZ010000471.1 GCA_013695175.1 Flavisolibacter sp.
CTGTTTAAATTTGAAACAGTTATGGTAACATCATTTGCATTGGCTGCAGAAAAAGCAAATAGTAGTCCAGTAAGAAATTGGGATGATAATGATCCATCTATAGTAATACTTTTTGGATTTAAAGGACCTTGTATTTGAAGAGGTAATAATCCACTATTACTTTTAATTACTACACCAAGATTTGGTAGAACTTCATCAAAAAAAGATAATGGTCTTTTCATTAGACTTCCTGAACCTGTAATATTAATGGGTGCATAGGACAATGCAGCTATGGGAGTAAACATTCTTACAGATAAACCACTTTCGCCACAATCAATTGTATTTGAAACAGGTTTTATTCCTTTACTATTAATAATAATTTTATCATCACTACTTTCTACTATAGCACCTAATTGCTGAATTATATTTAATGCTGCTTCGTCATCTGCTGATTTTCCGGGATTTTTCAAAACGGTTCTTCCTCCTTTTAATAAAGCTGCTGCACAGGCTCTTTGCATAACGCTTTTTGATGCAGGTGCTGATACCGACCCGGTAAGGGAAGATGGAGATATAATAACCTGCATTATATATAGTTCTTTAATTGTGTAAAAGAAATCCGATGAATTACTGCGCTTCCAATTTTTTCCAATAAAATAAAATCAATTGAATCTTTTGATTTTTTCTTATCCATTTTTAATACATCAAATACATTGTTTCTGTCAACTTTTAAAGTAGTGGGCAGTTCATATTGCTGAAGAAGATTAGATACTTTTCCTGCGTTTTTTATTTTTAATACTTTTTCAGCGATATTGGTTGCATAAACCATCCCTATTGAAATGGCTTCTCCATGTGGCATTGTGTAGAGGTTTTCAATAGCATGACCTATTGTATGTCCAAAGTTCAACAGCTTTCTCCCGCTTTTTTCAAATTCATCTTTTTGAACAATTTTAGTTTTCAAAAGCACATTCCTTTTGATCAATGCTGACAGTTCAAGCGGGTTTTTTTGATAAAATAATAAATTTTGTTTTTCCAGTTTTTTAAACATTGCTGCATCTTTTATACATGCATGTTTAATGATCTCAGCAAATCCATTTTTCCATTCCTGTTGTGGCAAGGTTTTTAAAAAAGAAAGATCGTATAATATAAATGAGGGCTGCCTGATCACTCCAATCATATTCTTATAAACACCAACGTCCACACCATTTTTACCTCCTATAGATGCATCTACTAAAGCCAGAATAGTTGTTGGAACAAATGCAAAAGAAATACCTCTCATATATATTGAAGCCACATAACCAGTAATGTCTGTTATTACACCACCACCAATACCTATTAAAGTTGTAGTTCTGTCAGCTTTCAGTTCTATTAACTGCTGAACAACCGAATCTACAGTTTGTTGAATTTTATAAGCTTCACCTGGTTTTAATACTATAGTATTCCAGTTTTTAAATATTTTTTGATGTAATGAAAAAACATTTTCATCTGTTATCAATACGGTATTTGTTTGATCAACCAGTTGTCCTAAATATTTTATTTCCGCATCAAAATAGTAATGTACTATACCGGTATTAAATTTTACTAATTTTTTATGCATCAGGCATTAAATATTTTAGTTTGATGATTAATGCTTTCAAGGTGTACAGCATCAAGATATTTTGTAATAAAATCTTTACTCAAACCTAGTTTTTCACCTTTTTTGCATGCACGATCCAATATTTCATTCCACCTTTTTGTTTGTAGTATAGTAATGTCGTTTTCTTTTTTGTATTCAGCAATTCTTTCTGCAATTTTCATTCGCTGACTTAAAATGAACATCAATTCATCATCTAAATGATTTATCTGTTGTCTTAATTTTTCTAGAGCTGCATGATATTCTTCCGAAGCAATATCTTCTTTCCTCCAGATAATTTCGTTAAGCAATAACAATAGCTGCTCAGGTGTTATCTGCTGGCTGGCATCGCTCCATGCATTATCAGGATCAATATGACTTTCTATCATTAAACCATCAAATCCCAAATCAATGGCCTGTTGTGCAACTTCAAATAAGATATCACGTCGTCCGCAAATATGCGAAGGATCGTTTATGATCGGCAGCCCCGGATTTCTTCTCTTCATTTCAATTGCCAAATGCCACATAGGCGCATTCCTGTATTCAGTATTGCCATAAGAAGAAAAACCACGATGTATTAAACCAATATTTTTTATGCCTGCCTTTGCTATTCTTTCTACAGCACCTGTCCATAATTCAAGATCAGGATTAATAGGATTTTTTATTAACACAGGTATATCTACCCCACGTAATGCATCTGCAACTTCCTGAACACTGAATGGATTTACTGTTGTCCTGGCACCAATCCAAAGCATATCCACATCAAAATGCAATGCATCATAAACTTGTTTACCTGTTGCCACTTCTACAGTGGTAGGCAACCCGGTAAGTTGTTTTGCTTTTTGTAGCCAGGGCAAACCTTTAGCACCAATGCCTTCGAAACTCCCGGGTCTTGTCCTTGGCTTCCAGATACCGGCACGTAGCATATTAACCTTTCCGGTTTGTGAAAGCTTTGTTGCTGTTTCCACCACCTGGGCTTCTGTTTCAGCACTACAAGGACCAGATATGATTAATGGTGTTTTGATCCATTTTTCTTCAGTGGAATTCTGGGATAAAGTTGATGTTAGTTCCATAAAAATTTATTTGTGAGTTGTAATTATTTTTATTTGATAATATTTTTTATACGGTTAGCCTTTTCAATGAGTTCCTGTAAATAATTATAATTTTCTTTTTCCAGGCAAGATTTAAATTTTCGCAGCTGCGAAATATGTTCATTCAAAACATCCAACACATTTTCACGGTTTTGCATAAAAATGGGAACCCACATTGCTGCATTGCTTTTTGCCAATCTTACAGTACTTTCAAAACCACCACTTGCCAAACTAAAAATGGCATCTTCCTCTCTTTCTTTTTCTAAAACGGTATTAGCAAGTGCAAAAGAAGTGATGTGTGAAATATGACTTACATAAGCCACATGAATATCATGTTCATCTGCATTCATGTACAAAGGTTGCATTCCTAATTTTCTATACAGGTCTTTAACCATTTCAACTGCATCTTTATCAGCCTTATCTATATCGCAGATTACCACGGCTTTACCTTTAAAGGCGCCACTGATAGCAGCTTCCGGGCCACTATATTCTGTACCCCACATTGGATGTGTAGCAACAAAACGTTTTCTATTTGGATGGTCTTTGATGACTTCAATAATTCCGGATTTTATTGAACCCACTTCTATTACAACTTGCTTAGTTATTTTATCCAATATAAAAGGAAGGAGTTTTTCTATTTCATCAACCGGTATTGCGATTATGATGAACTCTGACTTTAAAATAGCTTCTTCCAATGAAACAACTTCATCAACCAGACCTTTTTCCAAAGCAATTAAAGCATGCTTTTCATTAGCTTCCACTCCAAGTATTGTTTTAGCAATAGAAAGCTCCTTTAATGCTATAGCCATGGAACCACCTATTAATCCTAAACCAATTATAGACACTTTCATAATTCCATGATTTTTCTTATCCTAATAATAGCTTCGTCAAATCTAACTTCTGGACTACACAAACTAATTCTAATAAAATGTTCTCCTTCCGAACCAAATATGCCACCCGGTGTTATAAAAACTTTTGCTTTATGTAGTACATCATCACTAAGCATAAATCCATTTTCCCATTTTGGATTTACCTTAGCCCATACAAACATTCCAGCCTGCTCATCTGAATAGGTACATTTTAATAATTGAAGCAATTCATAAACTTTTTCTCTTCTTTTTCTATACGTATCATTCAGGTTTTTAAACCATTCTTCTCCTAGTTCCAAAGCTTTTGCTGCTGCCAGTTGTACAGGCAAAAACATACCACTATCCATATTGCTTTTAAATTTTAAAACATCATTAATTTTATCGGCAGCTCCACATAACATACCTATTCGCCAACCCGCCATATTATGTGATTTACTTAAAGAATTTAATTCAATTACAACATCTTTTGCTCCATCTATTCCTAATAAACTGGTGGGGTTATTATTTAGTATAAAGCTGTATGGATTATCATGACAAATAAGAATTGAATGTTTCCTGGCAAAGGCTACTAATTTTTCAAATAATTCTTTATCAGGTAATTTACCGGTTGGCATATGCGGATAGCAAACCCACATTAGTTTTACATTAGAAAGATCCAGTTTTTCAATTTCATCAAAATCAGGCAACCAATTATTTTCTTCTTTTAAATTATAATCTATAATTGTTCCACCGGCGCATAAAACTGCAGTTCTATATGTGGGATAACCCGGATTGGGTACTAAGGCTGCATCACCTTCATTTAAATAGGTCATGCAAATATGCATGATGCCTTCTTTAGAACCTATAAGCGGAAGAATTTCTTTTTCTGCCGACAGATCTACTTGATACCATTTCGAATACCATTCAGCAATAGCATTTCTAAAAACAGGTGAACCTTTATAACTCTGGTAGGAATGGGTGTTTGTTTTAGAGCTTTGCTCATGTAAAACTTTAATAACACTATCATGCGGTGGCAGATCGGGACTACCTATACCTAAATTTAAAACGGGCATCCCATTTTTATTCAACTCTTCTATCTCCTGCAGTTTTTTAGAAAAGTAGTATTCATTAATATCTTTTAACCTGTCAGCAGTAAGCATGTTATTTTAATGTTTTTCCCTTTTTGTAAATACCGAAAACCTTAACTGTTTCAGCATGTTTCTTTATACTTTTTAAAGCAATTTCGAATTCCTCAATTTTATTAAATTCCAGATCTGCATAAAAACTATACTTCCAATTGCTGCCCGGAACAGGAACACTTTGGAGCTTGCTTAAGTTTATATCATACCTGGCTATATCTGTTAGCACCTTTGCAAGGCTTCCTTTAAGATGTTTCACCTGAAATTGAATAGAAGCTTTATTAGCTGTTTCCAGTTGATAAATACCATTTTGAGGTACCACAATAAGAAATCGTGTATAATTATTTTTTTCATCCTGTATGGCAGGTGCCAATATTTCCAGCCCAAATAATTCAGCAGCGAGGGAACCGGCAATGGCTGCAATATGCTTACTGCTATGGCGTTTTATGTGTTTTGCACTTAAAGCAGTATCTTCTGTTTCTACCTGTTTCCACTGATGACAATCTAAAAAATTCTGACATTGTTGTAATGCCATCGGATGTGAGTGGACCTCTTTTATATCATTAAGAGAAATGCCGGGATTGACTAATAAATGTTGATTGATCTGCAAATAAATTTCACCGGCAATCTGCAAGTTTGCTCTTTGAAGCAATTTATAATTGGGGAGAATGCTACCGGCAATTGAATTTTCAATAGCCATAACCCCCCCACCGCTTTGTTGGGAATCAGCAGCTAATACAACTACTTCTTTAAAAGTAGCGCAAGGAATGATTTCAATTTCATTATTGAAAAAAGCCTGTGCTGCCTTATGATGAAAGCTGCCTTCATAACCCTGTATTGAAATTTTTCTTTTCATAAAAAGAAAATCCCGGCGTTTGCCGGGATTTTTTATGCTGATTTAAAACAATTGAATATATCAACAAAGCATTCCCGGTTTCACTTTAAAATAAAAGTAAAAATAAAACCAACGATATGCTCTTGCTGTTGCCATTGAACAAATATATAGATCATTCCAAAATAAACAAATTCTATTTATCTTCTTACTGAATCTGCTTCATTCATTCTTATTTTTCTTCCTTTATACTTCTTGCCGTCAATTGACTCAATCATCTGTTTTGCAGCCTTTGACTCAACTTCTATCCAACTATTCATTTCTTTCATATCTATTCTGCCTAAACTACTTTTGCTTAAATCACTCAGATCAAGTATGAATTGTAAAAAACTTGCTTTATAAAAGCCATCTTTCGTTCCAAGGTTTATAAACAGTCTTGTGTAATTACCATCTCCTCCAAAATCTCTGCCACGGGTGTCTCTTTTTCTGTCACCAGGCCTATCACCCCTGCTTGTAGTTGCTGTTCTCCTATCTTCTCTTGTTCGTTCCCGGGGGTTTAAGTCTTCAGCATTTTCATAATATTTTAAAAACCTGTCAAATTCCATTGCAGCCACTCTTTTCAAAACTTCCTCTTTTGAAACATCAGCAAATTTCTCCTGGAGCATAGGTAAGTAAGTTTCATAATCTCCATGACTAATATCAGCTTGCAGGAGTTTATCCATAAAATAATAAAATTGCTTTCTGCAAACATCTTTACCCGATGGAATTTCCAATTTATGAAAATTAACCTGGATCATTCTTTCTATTTGCCTGATGCGACCTACTTCACGGGTATGAACAATGGACATACAGATACCTGTTTTACCGGCACGCCCGGTTCTTCCACTTCTGTGCGTGTATACTTCCACATCATCCGGCAGTTCATAATTAATAACATGCGTGATTCCCTGAACATCTATTCCTCTTGCTGCAACATCAGTTGCAATTAATAATTGCAATGATTTTTCTCTGAATTCGCCCATTACCTTATTCCGCTGACCTTGTGTAAGATCACCATGCAGGGCTTCTATGTCATAACCTTCCCGGGTAAGTTTTTCCGAAACTTCCTGAGCATCAAGCTTAGTTCTTGTGAAAATGATACCATACATTCCCGGATTAAAATCAATGAGTCTTTTTAAAGTTTCATATCTGTGCTGCGCAGAGGTAACACAATACTGATGATCAATATTAATATTTGCAGTATTCTTTTTCCCAACTGTAATTTCTACCGGTTGTTGCATATAGCGTTTGCTTACCTGCCTGATTTCCGGTGGCATAGTAGCACTAAAAAGCCAGGTACTGTCTCTTTCAGGAGTATTTTGAAGTATAAATTCAATGTCCTCCTGGAAACCCATGTTCAACATTTCATCTGCTTCATCCAGAACAACATATTTTATTTTTTCCAGGTTGATTGCCTTTCTTTCAATAAGATCAATTAATCTGCCGGGAGTCGCAACTATTATATGAATTCCTCTTCTGATATCTCGAATTTGCATGCTTATAGATGTACCTCCATATACTGCCAGCACATTTACTGAAGTTGTATATTTTTTATATTTTTCGATGTCATTCACAATCTGCATGCATAGCTCACGTGTAGGACAAATAATTAATGCCTGTGGATGTTTATCTTTAGATTCCACCAATTGAAGCAGAGGCAATCCAAAGGCTGCCGTTTTTCCCGTTCCGGTTTGCGCCAAACCAATAAGATCTTTTGTTCCGGATAATAATACAGGAATTGCTTTTTCCTGTATAGTTGTGGGTTCAGTAAAACCTAATTCTTCTATAGCCTTTAATAATTTAGGATCTAATCCTAACTCTTGAAACATAACTCAAAAATTTGTGCAAAGGTAATTACTGCGTAACCAGTTGAAACATATTTAACAGCTAACTATTGTAGAATAAAATAGATTATATACCTGTTATTGTAAAATAGTATAACCACCCTTTTGGGGTGGCTATTCATAATTCAACTTAATAATGCAGTAGAAATTTCTTCTAGTTATTAATATCAGTAGTATCTCTTGTTATAGTTGTATCAGTAACTACCTGCATTGTGTCCTGGGTAACAAATGTAGAAGTATCAGTGGTTTGAGTTTCACTGTTTGCTCCATCATTACAAGCTACGAAAGTGGCAGCAATTACTACCAGCGTTAAGAATTTTTTCATTTTTACTATTTTTATTTGATCAAATATGAGTTTAATACCTTTTTTCTAAAAAGGTAACCCATTATATTAATAATTAAAAAAAAGCCACCCTGGGAACAGGGCGGCTGTCTAACGATTGCTTGCCATATAAAAAAAATTTACATAATACTACTAAAGCACGGCAAAGAATCAGAATCTTGTAGTATCATTAAAATTTGTTGTATCAGTTGTAATAGGTGTAATTAATGTGTTTGTGTCTGTTGTAATTGTTGTGTTTGTTGTAGTATCTGTAGTATAATCACTATCTGCATCATTATTGCAGGCAACTAATACACCGGCTATTGCGAACATTGCTAAAACCTTTTTCATGTTTAAAATTTTTAAATTATTAAAATTATTGTCTGGTTGCAGAATCTCTGCGATTTAAACTGTCCAGTCTGTCTAAAGCTTCTTTCTTTTGCTCTGTTGTAGAGTCTATAATGTCTTTTCTTACTTCAGCGGAAGAATCGATAACATCTTTTCTTACGTTTGCAATTGAATCAAGTGAATCTTTTGTTCTGGCAGTTGAATCTGCTTCATTATTACATGCAACAAGTGTAACAGATAATCCTAGAATAACTACTAACTTTTTCATTTTTTTTGTTTTTAATTATTGCCCTGTAGCATATGTATCGCATTAGAAGAATCTCTCTTCTCCAATTTAATCTCTATTTTATCTTTTAACTCTTTAGCTTTTACTTTAGTTGAGTCCCAGGCTTTATCTAACGTGGTGTCTATTTTATTACTTATTGAATCTAATTTTATTCTTGTAGAGCCGCCACTTTCATTATTGCACGAATAAAAAATAGCAGATACACATACAACAACAATCAGACCTTTCATCAATTTTTTCTTGCAGAGTCAGCTAAAGCTTTATTAGCAGAATCAGTTTTTTCAAAAGAAGTTTCAACCTGTGATTGAATACTGTCTTTTGCTCTTTGTATTGAATCAATTCTAGCTTGTGCAGTAGAATCAATAATTTCTAAAACAGAATCTTTTACTGTTCCATCAACTTCAGCCTGATTATTACAAGCGCCCAAAACACTGAAAATCAATGCCATTGATAATAATCTTTTCATACTTCCTACTTTTGTATAAATAATTAATACATTAAATGCTAAAAGGTAACCTCCCTTTTCAAGTTTTTTTTTAACACCTTCGTTGGGTTACTATTTTTAAAAAGCAGTATTAAAAATGATACTTTGAAGACTGAGTCGAAAGAAATTTTATTGCTTCGTGGGCTGGCTGATAACGATAAAAAGGCAATTGAGACTATTTACAAAGAAAATTACAATATAGTCCAGGCTTTAATTATTAATAACAATGGCAGTTCGGAAGATGCAAAAGATATTTTCCAGGAAGCAATTATTGTATTGTATGAAAAAGTGAAAACCGGGACCTTTACGCTTAATTGCCAGATCAGAACATACATATATTCCGTTAGCAAAAGGTTGTGGTTAAAGAAGTTAATGCAACAAAATCGTTTTTCACTTACTTCTGAAGGTCACGAAGAAACGGTGCAAATTGAAGCAGATGTAGATGACTATGAAAAAAAAGAAACAGAATTTAAAATGATGGAAAAGGCTGTTAGTGGTTTAGGTGAGCCTTGTAAAAGTTTGATTGAAGCATTTTATGTAGAAAAAAGAAACATGCAGGAGATTGCAAATTCTTTTGGATATACAAATGCTGATAATGCTAAAAATCAAAAATATAAATGCCTCATGCGTTTAAAAAAATTATTTTTTACTCAGTATAAATTAGATTCATAATCATGAACGATCTGCAAATTCTGGAAGCTGTAGAAAGATACATCTCAGGACAAATGAGTTCGGATGAAAGGGTGTATTTTGAACAGCTGCGTAAAACCGATCCGGAAATTGATCAGTTAGTGGTGGAGCATACATTTTTCATGCAACAGTTCGACAGGTTTGAAAACACAAAAAAATTAAAGACCCGGTTGAATGAGGTGCATATTGAATTGGCGGAAAGAAATCTGATCAAATCTCCTAAACTAAAAGGCAAAGCAAAAATTGTTTACTTGTTTAACAGGTACAAAAAAGTAACTGCCATTGCAGCTTCTATTGCTGGTATTACTGCATTAACATTTAGTGCTATGGTTTGGTCTGTTTCACCAAACAATAAAAATAATGCTGACATAAAAGCATTAAACAGGGAAATTAGCGCTTTAAAAAATCAAAATTCACAACAGAATCGTGAGATCAATAACATCAAACAAAATATTCCTGCTACCATTAATTATACAAAAGGTGGAACGGGATTTTTAATTGATGAAGAAGGTTATATTGTTACCAATGCACACATTATAGAGAATGCACGCAATATTGCTGTTCAAAATGCAGCTGGCAAAGACATGACAGTGAATGTAGTATATGTTGATGTTGAACGTGATCTTGCTATACTTAAAATAGCTGACACCAGTTTTATGGCTCAACCTATTCCTTTTAGAATTAAAAAATCATCTGCAGATATTGCTGATCATGTTTATACATTAGGTTATCCAAGAAATGATATTGTTTACGGTGAAGGCTATCTTGCTGCAAAAACAGGATACAATGGTGATACGCTCACCTGCCAGATTGCAATTGCAGCCAATCCAGGAAACAGTGGAGGACCAGTATTGAACAGGAATGGTGAAGTAATTGGCATTTTAAGTACAAAACAAACAAGTGCTGATGGTGTTGTATTTGCCATTCAATCTAAATACATCCATCTTGCTTTGGAAGAATTGCAAAACAAAGATTCTACATATAAACATTTAAAAATACCTTCATCCACTTCTTTAAAGGGTATGGAAAAAACACAACAAGTGAAAAAAATATCTGAATATGTGTATATGGTAAAAGTGAGTTGATGAAAAAAAATTATAATGAAAAGGCTGTCATAAAAGTAAAGACAGCCTTTTTTTGTTTGATTATATTACCATAGTTTATCAGGATAAACATCCTCAGAAACAAGTTTCTGAATATTTTTTGTAACCACCGGGGCATCTTCTTTATACGTTACACCAAACCATTGACCTTTTGTTGGAATCACTTTTACTTTTCCTTTTTTCTTTCGTATGAATTGATCTACTGTAAGAGGAATTAAAAATTCCGATTTAGGGTCATTTATACTTTGATTTAAAAATTGTTTGAATTCATCTTCCAGAAATTGAAAAATGGAAGGATGAAAACACCAGAAATTCATAGAAGCCATTGCGTCTTCAGCAATTTCGTGCATACTACCTTCATTGTCTTCATAAACAATTTTGCCATCATGCCGGAATATCTTTAATATTTCATTAATGGCTATTAAATTATCATAATTATCCACTTCACAAACCCCTCTGCTAACAGATCCATTTTCTGAAAGTGTACCCGCCAGTTCATAACCTATTAATGCATATTTATCCGGACTACAATCTGTAGTTAAAAAATGAAATGCTTTTTGAAAGCCATTGCTTCCATAAAAATCATCGGCATTAATAACTGCAAATGGCTCCTGAACAGCCTGCCTGGCACAAAGAATAGCGTGTGATGTTCCCCAGGGCTTCTTTCTGTCAGCGGGCACTTTATAACCATTTAAATATGCATCCATCTCCTGGAAGACATATTCCGTTTGAATTTTGCCTGCCAGTTTTGGTTCAAAAATATTCCTGAAATCTTCTGCAAAATCTCTGCGTATAATAAATACAACTTTATCAAAACCTGCATTTATAGCATCATGAATAGAGTAATCCATAATAGTTTCTCCACCCGGACCGAATTGTTGAATTTGTTTCATACTTCCATAGCGTGATGCCATACCAGCCGCCATAATCACTAATGTTGGTTTCATTTGTTTCTTCTTTATGTTTTTAAAAACCCTTTATTTCAATAATAGGTGCGAAAATAAATAAATTCGCTCCCCTCTACCTTTCATGCAACAATTAATAATTGATACAATAAGGATTTATTCATTAAAAAACATGTACCAGCCATACAATGTGGAGGTTGATATTTTGCGCCTGGATGAAATACACCCTGTTATTTCAGGCAATAAGTGGTTTAAATTAAAGGAGTATTTACATGAAGCCGAACGGGAAGGGAAAAAAAATATTTTAACTTTTGGTGGAGCCTGGTCAAATCATATTTTAGCCACTGCGGCTGCCTGTAATCTTACAAATTTTAATTCTATTGGAATTGTAAGGGGTGAGAAAGCTCAAAATCTATCTGCCACTTTAGAAGATGTTTTAAAGCTTAAAATGAAATTATTCTTCACAGAAAGATCTTCATACGCACAAAAAAAAGTTCCTGAAGAAGTTTGGCACCAATACAAGCAGGAAGAAACTTATATTATTCCTGAAGGCGGTTATGGACTTGCAGGCTGTAGTGGTGCATATGATATTGGAAATTATTATTCAAAAAAATATAGCCATGTAATAACTGCATGTGGAACAGGAACCACCTTTGCCGGTTTAGTAAAAGCAGCAACTAATAATGAAAAACTAATTGGTATCAGCGTTCTTAAAAATCACTTAGGTTTAACAACGGATATTAATCAACTACTCCCATTGTATTTACAAAACCAATTTACAATTATGAATGATTTCCATTTTGGCGGTTATGCAAAAATTACAAAGGAATTAATTTCATTTATGAATTCATACTATTTGCAAACATCTATTCCAACAGACATAGTTTATACAGGTAAAATGTTTTATGCTGTTGATCAACTAATTAAAATAAATCATTTGCCTGCAAACAGTCAGATTTTAATAATACACACCGGTGGATTGCAAGGAAACCGTTCGCTGCCAAAGGGAACGTTAATATTCTGATATAAACAATTGCTCCTTATATATTTGTAATAACTAAAGCTGAAATCCTGTATTTATGAACCGCATCTTACATATTTTAATATTCATAGCATTAGCCGGCAGTAGCTTTATTACAGCAGCACAGGATACTTTGCCAAAATTTAATGTTCGCAATGTTGGAAATGACAAGTATATAATTGGTTGGACCAATCCCTTTCCCAATATGTCCCAAATAAGCATCCAACGTTCTCATGATTCTTTAAGGAATTATACAACTATCTTAAGTGTTGCCGACCCAAAAGCAATACAAAATGGTTATGCTGACACCAAAGCTCCCAACGATCATATGTATTACAGGTTGTTTTTTGTTTTAGAAGGAGGAATTTTTTACTTTACTGAAGCAAAAAAACCGATTTTAGATACATCTGCTTCTGCAAGCAAAACTATTATTGAAACTAAAATTTTATCAAAAATAGATTCTGCAAATCTCAAAAAAATTGAAGCTTTTGTACCGTCTTTTTATGTATATACCAAAAAAGAAGGTGTATTTATAAACCTGCCTGACGCAGATGATAAAAAATATTCTATTAAATTTTTTGAAGAGAACAATGATTTTCTTTTTGAAATAAAAGGAGTAAAACAAACTGCGCTTACATTAGACAAAGCAAATTTTCACCGGGCAGGTTGGTATAGATTTGAGCTTTATAATGATGAGAAACTAGTAGAAAAACACAGGTTTTACCTGGCTAAAGATTTTTGATCTTTTACTTCTACTACAAATACCTTTTCAAAATTTTTCTTTACTACTTCTTTTACTTCTGCCATATTCAGATCTTTACCTAATTCTTCTTTCATAGATGTTACTTTTTTATTTTGTATACCACATGGAATAATATGATTGAAGTAGCTTAAGTCCGTATTAACATTCAGTGCAAAACCATGCATTGTTATCCAGCGACTGCATCTGACACCCATTGCACATATTTTCCTTTCCCTGCCTTTTACTGAAGCATCAATCCATACACCTGTTTCACCTGCGGACCTTCCAGCTTTTATTCCATAATCTTTAAGCGTAAGAATAATTACTTCTTCCAACTCTCTCAGATACCTGCCTATATCGGTGTAAAATTTTTCCAGGTCTAAAATAGGATAACCCACTATTTGATCAGGACCATGAAAAGTAATATCACCACCCCTGTTGGTTTGATAAAACTGAATTCCCTGAGCTGATCTTTCGCTCTCATTGATAAGCACGTTGCTGATGTTACCGCTTTTACCCATGGTATATACAGGAGGGTGTTCAACAAATAGTAAATAATGATTTGTTGTTTCACTTAATGAATGCTTTTCATCTTTAGATTGAACTGATTTTTTAACCTGCAAATTTTCCTGCAACAATTTTTCCTGGTATTCCCAGGCAGATTTATAATCTAACATTCCAAGATCTTCAAACTGCACAATTTGCTTTGACATGAGCTGCAAAGGTAAAGGATGTTATTTTTGCCGGGATGGCAGACGATTTACACGAAAAAGCTTTTGATCAAATAGATAGCAATGATGAATTGTATGAAAGATTTCAATTTACCATTGATAAGGGGCAGGAACCGTTGCGCATTGACAGGTTTTTAATGAACAGGATTGAAGGCGCTACAAGGAATAAATTACAACAGGCCATAAATGCAGGATTGGTACTTGTAAATGGAAAAGAAATAAAACAAAATTATAAAGTAAAACCAGGCGATAATATTATAATCTATTCAGATCTTTCCCCTGAAAGTACAGATGTTGTTCCTGAAAAAATGGAATTGAATATTGTGTTTGAAGATGATCAGATCATGAT
>JACDAZ010000491.1 GCA_013695175.1 Flavisolibacter sp.
AATATTCTTTTAGCAAATAATTTACAAGAGGGACAGGTTCTGAAAAAGCTGAATGAATTTTTGATACAAAAACAAAGGTTCAAGAAGCTTTTTTATAAATTTCATCCAAATCATACTGATGCCCAAAAGTTGGAAATAAGAAATTTAATGCACCAAAATATTTCTTTAGAATTAGAAGAATTAGATGCAACATTTTCTGGGGAATTGCTTGCTATAAATGCTAAAAATTTAACATTTATAGTCAATTTAAGTTCTTTAGGAATATATGGAGTATTATTTAAACACCAGGTATTTAGTTTTTCGAAATGGTTATGTGAGGTAAAAATTGATTCTTCATTATTGTACGGTAATAATTCCGGATATAAAAAGTTTTTAAATGCCATGCCTGATATTTATAAACAACACGTTAACTTTTTAAATTAGAACCACTAAAAGATGCGGAATAAAACATTATCATTTAATGTATAATAAATTTTGAAGGAGGTGAGCGTTTTCTTTTTGAAGAAAATGCAAATTTTGAATTTTTAAATATTACAAGAGTTTTGGCTATTGAAATTCATGATGAATATAATATAAAAGAAAAAATAATATCTATGCTGGAACAAAACAATTTTAGTATTGATCAAAGTGGAGAATATCTTATTGCTATTAACAAAGAAGAAGTAAATGTATTTAGATAAAATTAAAAATACTATTTGTCATTTTTGTATGTTTAAATAAAACTGTGTCCTGTTATAAATTATTAATCAAGCCAGTTCAGAATTTTATTATAGGTGTGAGAAAAAAGGCTCATTGGAGTGTATAAAATAATTTTTAAGAATTCAGCAATTTATGGCATACTACCTCAACTGCCTAAAATTGGAGCTTTATTTGTTTTACCCTTAACAACACCTTTTTTATCAGCTGTTGATTTTGGAGTAGTTGGTACAGTTAGCAGTTACACGTATGCTACCAGTGTTTTTAATTTACTTGGCTTAGAAGCTGTAATTCAGATTGCCTTTTTTCATTACCCTAAACAATATAAATGGTTGTGGAGGCAACTTTATGGCTTTATTACTTTGTGGTCAATTATATATATAGCCTTATTGGCTGTACTGCTTTATAATATAATTCCGCCTGAAGCACATGAACAAAGATGGGAAATTGTTTTTATAAAAGTTTTGCCATTACTTTTATTTGTACCCAGCGAATTTTTTGCAATTTCTTATTATGTTTTAAATCAAAAGGCACTTCCGGTTGCTTCCCGTTCTTTAATTCTTGGCTTCATATCACTTTTTTTTAATTATTATTTTATTGCTCATTTAAAAATGGGTTATATGGGGTGGTTTTTAGCAGATATGATTGCCGGTTGTATTACAGGCTTCGTTTTTTGTTTACCTCTCTATACAAAATGGAAACTTACACCCATATTTAATTTTAAATGGCGCTTAATAAAGAAATCATTAAAAATTGCATTACCTCTAATTCCCCATAATTATTCTGCTTATATGTTGGATAGTTCAGATAGGGTAATAATGGAAAGGGTTGGAATGACTACTGCAAATATTGGGCGGTATAGCCTGGCATATAATTTTGGAAAATATGTTGAAACGGTTACGCTTGCTGCCGGGCAGGCGGTAGGTCCCTTATTATTGCAAAACATTAAGAAAAAGAACTGGCGAGACTATGAAAAATTAGTTTTTTACTTTCAATCACTCGTTCTGTTTGCATGTTTTACATTGGCTCTTTGGATACCCCAATGGTTACCATTACTTGTTAGAAATAATGAGTTATTAGATATTCAAACTTTAATGGTTGTCATTATCTTAAGTTATAGTTATAGGCCCATTTTTAATGGTTGCAATCAAATTGCATACTATTACGAAAAATCCAATGTCCTGTGGCGTATTACTTTTGTTGCAGGTATTATAAATATCATTTTAAATTTAATTTTTATACCTATATATGGTTTGGCAGCAGCTGCAATAAGTACCTTTCTTGCATTTATGTTTGTTGCTTTTGCCGGGTTTACTTTTAAATTTTATAAAGATGTCAAAGATTTAAATTTGAAACCTTTATTTTGGTTATTAATGATTTGTGCATCATTAGGCGCTGCTTTAATTTTATTAAATGTTCATTTTTATTGGAAAATTGCTTCTAATATTTTTATGCTTCTATTGTTATTTTTTATTTCAGATAGGACTTATGAAAAGGGTTCGTTAGTAAATAAAATAAAATTGTTTTTTATAAAAAATTATTTCTCAAAAAATAAAAAATGAATGGAATTTCCATAGTAATATGTTGTTATAACAGTGCTGAACTTCTTCCCAAAACGTTACATCATATTGCTCAACAAAAAATTGCTTCAACAATTCCCTGGGAACTAATAATTGTAAATAATAATTCAAGTGATGATACAAAAAAAATTGCAGAACAATTTATCAATAAAAATCCTTTCATAAAGGCACATATAGTGGATGAATTTTCTCCGGGTTTAAGTATAGCAAGACATAAAGGTTTTGAAACATCTTCTTATGAATATATGTTATTATGTGACGATGATAATTGGCTTGAGAATGATTATGTAGAAACAGCATT
>JACDAZ010000006.1 GCA_013695175.1 Flavisolibacter sp.
GCTGTTTGTGCCCATTTTAAAATAATGTATGGACGATGCAGGGTATGAAATGTAAAAAAAGCTTTATTTAAATCCCTGCATTCTTTTTCTAAAGAACTCATTTCAACCCTAATTCCTGCAGCTTTTAATTTTTCAATGCCTTTTCCTTTTACTTCATGAAAAGGATCCTGGCAGCCTACAACCACTTTTTTTACTTTCTTCACAATAATTAAATCAGCACAGGGTGGTGTTTTTCCAAAATGCGCACAAGGCTCCAGTGAAACATATAAAGTTGATGATGGAATCAAATCTTCATCTTCTTTTTTTACACTATTAAAGCAATTTACTTCTGCATGTGCTTCACCATAGTTCATGTGAAAGCCTTCTCCAATAATACGATCTTCATAAACCAGCACAGCACCTACCATTGGATTGGGGGCTACCATACCTTCAGCCTTTCCTGCCAATTGCAGGCACCTTAGCATATATTGTTCATCATCATTCAAAATACTCAACGGCGCAAAAATAAAGAAAGGATTATGTTTGCCGGTATGAAAACAGGAGAAGCCCAAACCTGGTTAAAAGAACAACTGGAAGGAATTTATTCAAAAGGTGAAGCTGCAACCATAACTAATATGGTTTTGGAACATATTACAGGATATAATAAGACCGAACTTATTTCAAATAAAGAACATTCTTTAACCAATGATCAAGTTGACAGACTGAAAGAATATTCAAACAAATTAAAAACTCATGAACCTGTTCAATATATATTGGGGACTGCCTGGTTTTATGGTATGAAATTGTTTGTTGACAAAAATGTATTAATCCCAAGACCTGAGACAGAAGAATTAGTAAACTGGATTGTTTCAGATGTAAAAAGGAGTGGCATTCATGTTTTTGATAAACATAATTCAGCTGCTGATCTTACTACAACTTTAAAAATATTGGATATTGGTACAGGCAGTGGTTGTATAGCACTGGCTCTAAAAAAAGAAATGCCACGGGCAGAAGTGTGGGGCTGTGATGTAATTGAAGAGGCTTTGAATGTCGCAAGACGTAATGGATCGGAATTGGACATAAGAGTTGACTTCCAGGGAATAGATTTTTTAGACCTGGCTCAACAGAAACTGCTTCCTACTGTTGATATTATTGTTTCCAATCCACCATATATTCCAGTACAACATAAAGAAGGAATGGATCCTAATGTTGTAAACTTTGAACCACACAGGGCTTTGTTTGTACCCGATAATGATGCACTTATTTTTTATAAAGCTATCATTAATTTATCTGCACACAGGTTGCATAAAGGAGGAAGCATTTATTGCGAAATACATGAAGACCTTGGTGAAGATGTGGTTCGGCTTTTTAAGGATGCCGGTTTTTCCCATATTGAATTAAGAAAAGATATGCAGGGTAAAAACAGGATGATAAAAGTTTCTGCAGATTAGTCTATTGTGCATTCCTGTCCACTGCCAGTACAGTTCTTGCATTCAGTTCCCTTGCAATACGCATTACACCAACAACATATTCCAGCGGTACTGTTTTATCTGCGTTGATCACTACCGTAGGCTCTTCCTGTTGCTCTTTTTGAATAAGTGGTAACAAAGCAGCTTTCATTGCAGAATCACCATCAACACGGGTAGTACCCACATAATAAATTTTATTGGCATCAATAGATACAACAACTGTTTGTTTTGCTTTAGTATCACTTTTTGCACGTGGTTGCGATAATTTGATAACATTTGGATTAGCAAGCGTAGCCGCAATTAAAAAGAACAACAGTAAGATAAACAGGATGTCATTCAGCGGACCTGTTTGTACGTTTGTGTGAGCTCTTAATTTTCTTCTGATGTTCATAATAAATCGTTTCCTTTTTTACTGATAAATTTTAGTGCAAAGCCAATTAACGTGTTGGCTCCTGCAATACATCAATAAATTCAGAACTGGAGGCTTCCATTTTGTATGCTGTTTTATCAACCTGTGTTACAAGATAGTTATGAGCAATGTAAGCCATCAAACCAATAATTAAACCCGTAGCTGAAGTAATCATTTTTGTATAGATACCATTTGCCATGGTTTGGATGGTAAAATCACCCGTAGTAGCAAGGGCATAAAACAACTGGAACATACCGAATATGGTTCCAAGGAAACCAAACATAGGAGCAATACCGGCAATAAGAGAAAGTATTGACAGATTCTTCTCCATATTATACAACTCCAGCTTTCCCACATTTTCCATGCTTTTTTCAATACTGTCAATAGGTTTACCTATGCGTTGTATGCCTTTGTCAATGATGCGTGCAACAGGGTTATCTGTATTTTTTGCAAAACTCCTGGCGGCTGTAACATTGCCTGTCACAATATGATCCCGGATAATGTTCATGAAATTATTATCTATCCTGGAGGCCTTGCGGATTGCCATCAATCGTTCTACAAAAATGTAAATGGTTAAAAGAAACAGAACAATAAGGGGAAGCATCAGCCATCCACCCAGCATAAGCAATTCACCCAGACTAATGTCGCCGTCGTTATTTATATCATTTTGAGCTGCTGAATTAATTACCTGTGTGGCTGTATCAACTATCTGAAGCAGGTTTATCATATTTGGTTTATTGAAAACATAAAAGTAAGCCTATCGGTCTGAATGTTGGAATAACGTTCAGTGATAGTGAATATTGCCTGAAAATATGTGCAAAACTATTACGGACATAATGGTTGCATTTATTTTAAAATCATTTAACAACTGTTTTTGAGATAAGTGTATTGGAAAATCAGAATCTTATAAGATGAGAAAATATAAATAACCCGCTAAATAAGATCAATCCCTCAGGTATAAATAAATTTCTACGCGCCTGTTTCGCTGTCTTCCAACAACAGAACGGTTATCTGCAATAGGTTTCCTACTACCCCATCCCAAAGTATAATAAGAAGCCGGAACTTTCTTTTTGATGTAAGCTGTTACGCTGGCTGCACGTTTCCAGGAAAGTTCCTGGTTAAATATTTCATTTCCCCTGCTGTCTGTATGCCCGTGAATCACTATTGAATCCAGTTGCAATTCATTAATATGCCGGATGAAACTATCCAATACGGCAATAGAATGTTGATTGAGTAAATAATGATTGGTTGCAAAAAGAACATCGGGAACAATAAACGTATCGATTTTTATTACTTTGGTTGATGTAGCCAATTCAACAGGCGGTGGGTTTTGTTTGTACTGGTTGATCCACCTTGTTAAATGTTCATGTCTCTCATCCTGCGCATAAATAGCATCTCTTGTTTTTGCCCAATCGGCACATAAACGTTCATTAATATCTAATGGTTTTAGTGAAACTTCATCAAAAAAGATATAAAAGTTGTTTTCATTAGCAAAACCTGTGGCACCTGTTACGTCTTTTTTAGAAAAATTACCCAGTGTCATAAAAGCTTCCTGACCTGTTGCTTTATAATTTATTTCTACCTCCTGCCACGTATTATTGCCTGCAATCGGTTTTTTAATGCCGTCCCGTAAATAAGCAGAAGGCTTTATTTTATAGTAAGGTTGTTTTTCAAATAAGAAATCATAAGAAGAAAAATAAACCCCAATGCTGTCTAAAACCGGGTGCTGCGATTGTACAAATAATTTAAGCTTGTACATTTTATCTTTTTGCAACCTGCACAACAATCTTGTTCTTACAAAAGTGCGGTACATGGTTCTGTATTTATGTCCGGCTATGATGGCAACATAAAAACTCCCGGATTTTGCCTGCAGCGGATCTTTCATGTAGTAATTAAAAGAAGGAACAGTATAGATCCAGCCTTCCGGTGCGCACTTCACTTTAAATTCACTGCATAAATTTTCTTCTTCAAAATTGCCATTTACTAAAAGCTCTTGCGAAAAAGCTGATGAAGAAATTAATAATATGGATAATAAAAATATACGCAATTGTATTGCTTTATGTTTTTCCGTTTTCTTCCCAAACCTGCACCAGGTGAATAATAGTTTCAACTGCTTTATTCATATCCTGCACACTCACGAATTCTTTTTTAGAATGAATGCCATGCATGCCGGTAAATAAATTGGGTGCAGGCAAACCCATAAATGATAACCTGCTCCCATCTGTTCCACCTCTTATACTTTCCATTTTAATTTCAGAAAATCCGGCTCTTTTAATAGCTTGTTTTGCATATTCTACCACCTGCGGATGCTGATCCAGTACTTCTTTCATATTCCGGTATTGTTCTGTTATTTCAAATTTATATGTTGCACCGGGATAAGCTTCAACAACTTTTTTTGTAATGTTCTCAAGCAAATCTTCTTTTTCTTTTAATCCGGCAGTAACAAAATCACGAATGATAAATTCAAGTAAACATTCCTCAGCAATGCCCTGCAAACGAACAGGATGAAAAAATCCTTCTTTACCCTCTGTTGTTTCCGGAGAAAGTTCTTTTTTAGGTAAATGTGCTAAAACATCTGCTGCAATTTTTAAAGCATTTACCAATTTGCCTTTTGCATACCCCGGATGTGTAATCACTCCGAAAATTGTAATCTTAACACCATCG
>JACDAZ010000076.1 GCA_013695175.1 Flavisolibacter sp.
ACTGTTGCCAGCCTGGGATGGATGTTGGCAGCAGCTTATGATATTCCTCTTTCACAAAATGTAGGTATTACCAGTGAAGCAAAATGGTTATGGGCTTCAGGACCTAAAAATGGATCTATAAGTTTGCAACTTCACCTGCGTTGGAAATTTCTGCGCTGGTAATAACATTTATTGAATAAAAAAAACCTTCTGCGTTTGCAAAAGGTTTCTTTAATAAAATATTGTATTATTTACTGCTCTTTAATTTATCGGCAAATACTTTTTTAAATTTATCTAGTTTAGGACGAATAACTACAGAGCAATAAGGATTTGATGTTTTATTGTTTTCGTAATATTCCTGGTGATGATCTTCCGCAGCATAAAATGTAGAGGCAGGAGATACTTCAGTTACAATAGGTTTGGGAAAGGCACCACTTTTATTTAATTCTTTTATATAAAAGTCTGCTTTTTGTTTTTGTTCATCATTATGATAAAATATTACACTTCTGTATTGTGTGCCCTCATCAGCTCCTTGTTTGTTTAAAGAAGTAGGATCATGTACCTGGAAAAAAACTTCCAGTAATTCATCGTAGGAAATCTTATCCGTTTCGTATTGAACCTGCACACATTCCGCATGTCCTGTTATGTCTGCACATACTGCTTTATAAGTTGGATTTTCTACATGACCACCGGAATAACCAGAAACTGCAGTTAATACACCTTTCAGTTCATCAAAAATTGCTTCGGTGCACCAAAAACATCCAGTACCAAAAGTTGCAGTTTCCACCTTTTCATTCATGTTCATAAGTGAAGCATTTAATTTATGTGTTTGAGTATTGGCTGTACAGCCTGCAAGAGATATAATAAACGCAGCAAGAAGAATTTTGTTCATCATGACAAACATATTGCACAAATTTCATTCTCCCTGGGGTCAATTAATCATAACCTCTTAGTTTTAACACCATCTTTGGTCAAGCTTTTGCTTTCCTTTAAGAGTAGGCGTCTTTGATTTACATTTACAACTATTGATTGATTAATGAAGTTATACCCGGAATCAGCTTCAGTACAGCTTGAGTTTGATAAAATAAAGAAGTTATTGTTTGATAAGTGCAGGTCAGATTATGCCAAAGAAAAAGCTGATAACCTTCGCATACATACAAAAAAAGAATTTATAGAAGTGGAGCTGAAGCAGGCTCATGAATACAAGCAATTGCTTGAAAACGGTATTTATTTTCCAAATGAATATATACTAAACCTGGCAAAAGAACTTAAACTTTTATCTATTGAAGGTGCCATGCTTATCGGGGAGCAATTGATTTCTTTAAGAAAATTAGCCACCAGCATTGAAAAAATATTTCGTTGGTTCGACCAGGAAAGAAGAACATCTTATGAAGCTTTGGCCCTGGTAATTCAGGGAGTTCATTACGAAAAAAAGATACTGGAATTGATTAATGAAGTAATTGACGAAACAGGAGTGGTTAAAGATTCTGCTAGTTCCGAATTGCAATCTATTCGGATGAATCTTTACCGCAAACGCAATGAGCTGCGAAGGGTTTTTGATAAAATTGTTAACAGGTTAAACAAGCAGGGTTATTTAGCGGAAATAGAAGAAAGTTTTATGAACGGCAGGAGGGTGGTAGCTGTATTTGCCGAACAAAAAAGAACCGTAAAAGGTGTATTACATGGAGAAAGTGATAGCAGGCGAACTGCTTTTATTGAACCCGAAGAAACCATGGAGCTCAATAACCAGTTGTACGAGCTGGAACATGCAGAAAAAAAAGAGATTTACCGCATATTAAAACAACTTACATCACAATTATCAACTTATTCCTATTTATTAAATCAATACCATACTATAGTTGGTGAATTCGATTTTATACAGGCCAAAGCAAGTTTTGCAATTTCAATTAAAGCAGAATACCCGGTAGTTTCTGACAAAGCCATTGTGCATCTGGTGAATGCTTCACATCCATTGCTTTTATTGTATAACCAGCGAACAGGAAAACCAACAGTTCCATTAAGTATAACCCTTGACCAGGATAAAAGAATACTTGTTATCAGCGGACCCAATGCAGGTGGTAAAACAGTTACTTTAAAAACGGTTGGATTATTACAGATGATGGTGCAAAGCGGTTTGTTGGTTCCCGTACATCCATCTTCTCAATTTGGAATTTTTAAACAATTAATGATTCATATTGGCGATACACAAAGCCTTGAATTTGAATTGAGTACTTACAGCAGTCATTTGTTAAGTATGAAGCATTTTATGGAGACTGCAAGTGGTAAAACATTATTTTTTATAGATGAATTAGGAAGTGGCAGCGATCCCAATTTAGGTGGTGCCTTTGCAGAAGTGATTTTGGAAGAACTGGCAAAGAAGCATGCTATGGGTATTGTAACTACGCATTACCTGAATTTAAAAGTGATGGCTAATAAAACACCCGGTATACTTAATGGTGCTATGTCGTTTGATGAAACTAACCTGATGCCATTATATAAACTCGTAGTAGGCAAGCCGGGTAGTTCATATACTTTTTCTATTGCCGAAAGAATTGGTTTAGATAAAAGACTGATAGCACGTGCCAGGACATTGATTGATGAAGACCATTTTAAGTTAGATAAATTACTTAATAGAACAGAGCAGGACCTGCAGCGTGTAGAAATAAAAGAAAAAGAATTGCAGCACATGTTAAAAGAAAATGAAAGGCTGCGTAAGGAGATGGAAATAATTATTGACAGAGAAAAACATTCGCAGCAGGTGGAGTTGTTAAAGCAGCAAAATAAAATTACTGAAGAGAGACTGGTTTATTTAAAAGACATGGAACGCAAGCTGCGTACAATGATTATAGAATGGAAAAGGAGCGAGGATAAAAATAAAGTTGTAAAAGAAATGGCTGCCTTATTATTTAAAAAGAATGAACAAAAAACAGTTAGTAAAAAACAAAAGCAACTCGATTCTAAATACGAAGAAATCAAGGGTGAGATAAAACCCGGGGATAGGGTAAAGATGAAAAAAAACCTGCAGGTAGGGCAGGTGCTGGAACTGCGTGGTAAACGTGCAGTAGTTAAAATTGGTTTATTGCCTATGCAGATAGACCTTGCCGACCTGGTGCTGATTAAAGAAAAAGAACAAAACTAAATCAGGAGTTGGAGTATAGATAGCTTTGTAAATTGTTTATGGTTTCCTGCTGTGCTAAAATAGTTTCTTTAACTACATCATTTATAGAAATAATACCAATCACTTCACCATTTTCAGCAACTGGCAAATAACGAACATTTTTGTCCGACATGAGTTGCATACAAAATTCAATTGTATCAGAGGTCTTCACATGCGGCAGATCAGTTGACATAATTTCAGAAACCAGTGTGTCTGTTGAAGATCTTTCTTTTAAAACTATTTTACGGGAATAGTCTCTTTCTGTTATTAGGCCCAGATACTTATTTTCTTCTATCACCATTACAGAACCAATATTTTTATCAGCCATGATTCTAAGAGAGTCAAGTACGGTAGTGGCAGGTAGTACAGAAATCATTTTAGTCCCTTTTCTGTTCAATATGTCTGAAACCTTTTTCATGCTGATGATTTTAATGAATTTACAACTTAAAGCAGATATTTCTTATTACTGTTTGGAAAAAAAGACAATTTGCCTGAAGAAACAGGTTTTTAATATGTGTTCGAACAGTTTTCTATAACGATCGCTGACAATAAGTGATTTTATTGATCTATTGCAATCTCCTTATCACCACTTTAGGTTACAAATATCAACATGATTGGTAATTGCACCCCTCTTAATTAAAGGTCAGATTTGTGGAATAAATAATTCAACAGAACAATTAAATTTTTTTAAAATGATTAAGCACATTTTGGCATTAGCATTAATGCTGACTACGGTTTTGGTAAACCCAGTTTTAGCCAACACAGAACCTCATCACAGTAATCCAACCCCTGTAAAAAGGATTAAAAGCAATTTTATTAAAAAGATTGTCATTCATGGAGATGTAGATGTCATTCTAATTTCTGGTGAAGCACCAGGTGTAACAATTGATGGCAATAAAAAAGTTGTAGAAAAAGTGAAGCTGGTATATCAGCATGATAATCTGGAAATTCTTGCACCACAATATTTACATAGTGAAAACAACCCTGTTATTCGTATTCCGGCTAAAGGCTTGGTACAGCTTGAAGTAAATGGAAATGGACTTGTCTGTTCAGAGACAATACTTAATAATGCAAAACCCGATGTATTTATTAATGGTCTTTGTTTAGTAAAACTAAGTTCGAATGGTAAAATTAAAGTGCATGCTTCGCCTAATTATGAATTAAAATATACCAAAAAATAAAATAGTAAAATTCAGTAACAATATATAGCTGCTCACAGATATATCATTTAAATTTCTTACCTTATATTTCTTTTGCTGC
>JACDAZ010000079.1 GCA_013695175.1 Flavisolibacter sp.
AGGGTTAAAAGAAATAATCCTTTTTGAAGTTGAACACCGGTTGCTTTATGCGGCACTTTAAATTGGGGCAGTAATTCATTTGGACGAACAATAGGACCGGCAACAAGCTGGGGGAAAAAGGTTACAAACAATGAAAAATCTAACAAGGAATTTTCCGGTGTCATTTTTTTCTTATACATGTCTAATGTGTAAGACAAGGTTTGAAATGTATAGAAAGATATACCTACAGGTAAAATAATATTTGGTTTAGCTGCCTGGTATTCTATACCAATTGATGACATAAGTAAAGTAAAATTCTCCAGCAGGAAGCCACCGTATTTAAAGAAGCCAAGCATACCAAGATTCACACAAAGACTAACAATTAATAATGCTTTTCTTTTTGCCTTGCCTTCTGCATGATATAGTTTTTTACCAACTATAAAATCTACTGCAGTTGAAATCCAAAGCAGGATAACAAAAGGTGGGTTCCATACCGCATAAAAAATATAACTGGCTATAAGAAGATTCATCTTCTTTACTTTCCATGGCAGGTTTAAATTATGTAGCACCAGTAGTACTGCAAAAAATAATATAAATGTATAGGAGTTAAAAAGCATGAATTAGTTTTTAAGTGTTTTGGAATTATTTTTTCTGTTAGCAATTGGCCATTCCTTTTCTTCCAATTGATTAATAAAATGTGTGGTGTAAACAATAGCATCTTCCGGTGTTAAGTGCGACCATTCAGGACAAATGAAGTTTGCGGTTTCAGGATAATCAGCAAAATGAATTCCTTTTGAATTAGTCACAGTCAATAGCTTATCCCAAAATGCTTCTCTTGGAAAAGCTTGTTTTTCTATTTCATAAAATGTGCCGCTGGATGGGGTTCTTACAAAAATTACTTCACCACCTCTTGCTTTTATTTTATCTACAGCATTTTTTACTGATGTAAATACCGATTCAATATCTTCTTTGGTTGGTGGAGGCATGTTTTTAGCACCCTCTAATAAGGTTAACCATACATTCTGCATTTGTTTATGCAGGTTTGTATCTTTAACAAAAGTATCTGACATATAACATTGCCTTTCTGCATTCACTAATTCAAATTCCGGGGGAAAATAAGGGAACGGGGGAGTTTGAGTCCGGTGAGGTAATGGATATCTTTCAAGAATTGAATTAGTAGATAAGTAATCTTTATTTAAAAAAGTTAATTGTGATTCCATGAAATGTCCCACTTTAAAACTGAAACGTTGGGTAGGTGTTTCATTTTTATAATATTTTATAGCCTTGAGTGGCCTTTCTGTATAAGGTGGTGCTGATGAAAAGAATAAAGGTTCAGTTACATCTATAACTAATTTACCCTTAAATTTTTCATCTTCTGCCAGATCAAATAGCAAGTGTTGTGGAGAACTGCCAACTAATGCTAATTGTACTGCTTTTTCACCTGTAATTCTTTCCCATGTTGGAATATCCAGATCAAATTTAATGCGGGAGGATCCAATAAATACTGTTGTTGTAAATGGATCACTGTAAACTTCTTTTCTTTTGTCTGCCCATAATTCTGCAGAGTCATCAAAAGAAGTTTCATATCCTTTTTGCCTGGAGTTCCACTCCCATACAACTACAAATACAAGTACAAGAGTTACAGCAAAGAGGGCAGCTTTTTTAAAATTCATTTCAATTGTTTTTATTTAGTGCAAGTGGTGAGGTGGAATAATTAAAGAAGTTCTTTTCCTTCAATTGATCTATAAAGACTTTGGTATAAAGTATGGCGTCTTTTGTAGATAAGTGCGACCATTCAGGACAAATCATTTTAGCTGTTACCGGATAATCCGTAAAATGAATTCCATTGCTATTTGTAAAAGCCAGTATTTGATCCCAGTATTTTTCTCTGGGATAAACAAAGTTTTCAGTTTCTATATATCCTCCACTTGATGGAGTTCTGACAAATATTACGTCACCACCACGGGCTCTTATTTTATCAATGGATGTTTTTACCTGGATAAAGATCTGTTGTAAGGAATCACCACTAACACCAGGTTTACGCATTAGAGCATCACTTTTTTTCCAGGCTTCTATTTGACGGTTAATGAGAGCTGTATCCTTCAAAAATGGTTCTGTCATATAAGCTTGCCTTGATTTATAATTTGAAGCAAACTCTTTTGGAAATACAGCCCTTTCTCTTACGCCATCTCTGTTTTTAAGTTCCAGATCTTTGAGTAAAGCATTCGTGGAGAATTTTTCCTGATCAAGAAATACTAGTTGTGATTCTAAAACATTATTAATTATTGTGCTAAACTTTTGAGATGGAGAATAGGTTTTATAAAATGCTATTGCCTCTTTAGGCGATTTTTCTCTTCCCGGATTAACAGAAAAAAACAAAGGTTCTGTAACATCAATAACTAACCTGCCTTTAAAATTAGGATCATTTGCTAAATCGTGTAAAAGAGGTCTTGGATTGCTGCCTACCATCGAAAGCTGTACTGCTTTTTCACCGGTTAAAGTTTCCCACGTGGGTATATCCAGGTCGAATTTTATCCTGGAAGCTCCAATAAAAACAGTGGCTTTCTCTTCATAAACC
>JACDAZ010000068.1 GCA_013695175.1 Flavisolibacter sp.
TCTCTAAGCTTTATAGTAAGTGTTCGCAACCGGGCTTCTACAATTGGATTATTGTTAAACAAAGGGGTGAAAAGCAGGTTGTTTCGTTCGTCTTTAATATCAATATATTCATCAAAATGTAAACGAATAATGTTGCCTGTAAAATTAGTTGTTGAATCAGGAGGTTCTGCTCTCAGTAATTGAGGAGGAAGGGTATCCCTGGGACCTCCCTGCGGCGGAATAATATTAGCACAACCCGTTCCATTAAACAATGCAAGTAATAAGGATAATACAATAAAACAAAAAAATATAGCCTGCTTCATAAAGACAGCAGCAAACATAACTGCTTTAAGTTAAAACAGTGTTGAGGAACTCTTAATTGTAATAATGATTATGCTAATTTAAGGTTCAATAAGATCCTTACCTAAAAACAGAACTTCTTCTTCCTCATCACTTAATTCGTGCAAAGCCACTGCAAGGTTATTAGTCTTGACAAACTCGCACCAATGGCAGACCTTTTTACCGCAACCCACATAAAAATCCCTTTCCTGTATCTTTTCCCAAACCAATTTCATTTGTTGTTTTACAGTTTCAATATCAGCAGGGCTAATTACAACTTTTTCTTTCCTGTATTTTTTCTTTTTATCAGGTTCAATAAAATCGAATTCGGTACTTACTACCTGCCACTTTTTTTGTGTGTAATTGTCTACCAGAATTTTATAAAAAACTGCCTGGCGCCAGTAGTCGCCTCCATTTGGTTCTTTATCATTTGGTGAAAGTAATTTAGGTTTTGCTTTATCAGGATCGCCGGTTTTATAATCTACTACATTCACATAGTTGCCATCAAATTCAAGTTTATCAAGCTTGCCTTTAATGGGTACACCATCAACTACAATTTGTTTAAAACTTCTTTCTGTAGAAACTATTTTATTCCATGTGTTTATATAATGGTCATAATAATTGGATAGCACATCGTGCCCGTACTCTAAACGTCTATTAAATTGTTCTTTGGTAAAACTTTCCCGGTGACGGTTTATATACCAATCAAATTCCTGTATAAATTCTTCTTTGGACGGAAAATTGTTGCTGTTATCCTGCATTTTACGAAACAACTTTTCCAGTGCATGGTGTACTGCAGATCCAAATTCTGTTGCTTCATTTTTGGGTGAAGGAATTCGTATTAAATTTTTGAAATAAAATTCCAGCGGGCATTTCAAATAATTGTTTAATGCCGTTACATTCATTACAAACCTGTCCAGCATAGTGCTAACAAATTCCTGTTCTATCCTGTCTATTTCCGGAGCTCTTTCATCAGCGAAAGCAAGTATTGCAAATTCATTCATCTTTTCTTCCGGAACGGAAACGGGTTCAATTGGCAAGCTTAACTCTTCACGAAT
This sequence comes from Flavisolibacter sp., assembly GCA_013695175.1. Lineage (GTDB taxonomy): Bacteria > Bacteroidota > Bacteroidia > Chitinophagales > Chitinophagaceae > Flavisolibacter. Next base: position 1,377 of record JACDAZ010000068.1, read on the forward strand.
TTCTTCAATGAACATGGATGGCTCCAGTTCTTTGCCATCATCTTTACAACAACAGTATGATATAAAAAGATGCTGTTCTGCTCTTGTAAGCGCCACATAAAAAAGCCTTCTTAATTCTTCTTCTTCTATTTGTTTTGGTTGTGTATTAAATATGGTATCAGGGAAAGAAAAGCCACCACCGGGTTTTCTTTTTTTCTCCCAACAATTAGAATTCGTACCTGCAAAAAACACATATTGAAATTCAAGACCTTTTGCTCCATGAGCAGTTAAAAGGTTTACTCCTTTGTCATTGCCGGTGATCCTTGCCAGTGGCATAGGTACTCCTTCATTTTCCATTAATTCAAAGAGAGCAACAATGCCTTTAAGGTTTAAAGCAGGATTTCTATGGGTTTCTTCTTTTACAAAATCAAATAAACCGGTAAGCACCTGTAGCAACCAATGTTTTTCGCTACTGGTCATAATAGATTTTATAACGCCGGCTTCGCGAATTAGATTTTCAAACAAAGACTGTAATGTTACATTCGGTACATCAGCCAATAATTTTTCTATTGTAGTTGCTGCCTTATTAAGTTCTGCAGAAAGGGGTTGAGAAAAAAGATCTTTTGACGGTGAATTCACTTTTTCAATCACCAGTTGACGTAAAGATGTTTTGTCTTCTGAATATTGCCTGTTGGCTACTTCAATGGTGAGTTTGGCAATTTCTATAGGGGCGATTCCAAACCAATCAAAATGCAGTATTTCAAATAACATTTCATCACCACTAAAAGGAATGTCATGCTCGGTTGCCAGGTACCTCAAAAGGAGTATGATCTTTTTAGCAAGGGGAAGCTCAAGAATATTCAAATTTCGCTTACTGAAAACAGGAATATTTCTCAGCTTAAAGTATTGCGCCAGCTCTTCACCGTATTTATTCTCTTTATAAATAATACCAATTTTATGAGGCTTTATTCCTTCCCTTAAAAGTTCTTCTACCTGCAAAGTTATATCCACCATTTCATGCCGCTGTGTATCATAAGAACGTAAAACCGGTGCATGTTTCAGGTGATTAATATTTGTATTGCTGGCGAGCAATTCTTTGGTAAGACCCTCCATTTTATGTATCAGTCTTTCCTGGTTACGGTTGATCAAAGATTTTGAAACATCCAGTATAGATTGTATTGACCGATAGTTATCAGTTAACACTACCGTTAGCAGATCTGTTTTATAACTGTTAGCAAAGGCTTGCATGTTTTCAACGTTTGCTCCCTGGAAACGGTAAATGCTTTGATCGTCGTCACCAACAACAAAAATGTTTGGTTTATCCCAATAAGAAATTAATTGTTTAACGAGGTTATTTTGCGTTCCGCTTGTATCCTGGTATTCGTCAACTAAAATGTACAGGTATCGTTCCTGGTAATTGGAAAGAATGTTTTTATTTTCTTCAAACGCTTTTATAACCCAGTTGATCATGTCATCAAAATCATAGCGGTTGCGTTTGCGCATCATCATTTGAAACTTATCAAACTCATTTACTGCTGCGCGTAATTTTTCCATCCGTTCTTTTTGCTCCTCTACACGATCTGCTTTTACATCACCGGCATTATATTGTTTATACTTTTTCTTATAGATAAATTCCTCTCGTGTTGGCAGGTCTGCCAGGTAGTCATCAATTTTTTCATTTATGTAAGCAGCTGTCCATCCTTCTTTTTTCATGGTACCAAATAGCTGCTGCAGGTTTTTTATTTCGTAATAAACATCGCCACGATAACGCTTAAGAGGATGATTTTTTGGAAATTCATCAATCAGCTGTTTCAGCATTTCAATTCGTTCAAGGTCACTGATGGGATCTAAAGAATTTTTTTCAAATAGGGAAAGATTATCCTGTATGACATCATTACAAAAAGCATGAAATGTGCAGATGTTTACTTTGTACGCATCTGGTCCAATAAATTCCAGCAAACGCCGGCGCATAGCAATGGCACCGGAGTCAGTATACGTTAAACATAATATGTTAGAAGGATCTGTATCTGTTTCGATTAAAATTTTACCAACCCTGGCACTAAGGATCTGTGTTTTACCCGTTCCGGGGCCGGCAATCACCATTACAGGTCCATCTAATTTGTCAACAGCTTGCCTTTGATGTTTGTTTAGCTGGTTATATATTTCAGCAAATTTTTTATGTAGTTTTTCTTTCTGGAAGGACATGATGCAAAGGTAAACCTGCTAAATGGGTTAGCAATTTATAAATTAAAAACTTTACTAACATCTGTTGAAAAAATCCAGGTGAGATAGCATTTGGTATAAATTGCGATTTATGTGGATGATGCAATTCAACGGTTAAGTATTTCTGATGTTGGGCGGATTGGTTTTCTCAAAGATCTGAGATAAACTGATAACAAATATTTTCAAAATCTTCATTTGTTTTCTTCCTTTCTTATATTAGAAAACGCATGTTGTGTAGTTTATTCGTTCAACAGGCTTTGAATTTCAGTTTCCAGAATTGGAAGATGTGTAATAACAATACTCCAAATGATATCGTCTGATACTGTGTCGTAACCATGAATAATCCTGTTTCTTGTATTAACTATTTTTCTTGCGTCGGAAAATTCTATTCTCGAATTCATGTTTAAAATCCTGTTCATCGCTTCGCCGATTATCTCTATGTTTCGTTCAACTGCACGTTTTGTACGAATATCTTTTTGATAAAAAGCGAAATCTTTGGGTCTGTCAGTGAAGAAGCTATTTATCTCATTTATAGCATTTAAAATGTCGTAAAGCCAGCTTTTAATTTCAATGTCCATAAACCAGGTGCTTCTGATTAGTAACTACTTGCTTGAAATATGGATTTTTTATAGCTTTTTCTTCCAAAAGGTCAACTGGCTTTTGAAGAACATCTTCTAGTGAGAATTTCAAGTCATAATAATTATTGGCATATTGAGCAAGGTCAATGGGTTTAAAATCAACAATCAAATCAATGTCACTTTCGTCATTAAACTTATCTGTCAATACGGATCCAAAAGCATACAGTTGTTTGACGTTATGCCTCAAACAAAGTTTGTTTATTTCTTCTATGTGCTTTTCGAGAATATTCACAGAACGAATTTAATAAGAAATAGAGCAAAACAACTCATTGTTTTGAATATTAGACATTCCAATTGCTTTAAACACAACGTTAAAGCATTTGCAAAGGCATGGCAATAGCGAATTGTCAGCCCGGAACAAAAGCCGATAGCTTCAACTTAACGCCCAACTATTGGCAATACGAAGGTGTGTGTCCAGCGAAGCTGCCTTTGTGATGAGAGTAGGTCTCTCGGTGGGAGAAGTAGAGCAACCTTCACCATCAAACCGGTTGCATGCTGCGTTGCTCTAAGGGGCAAGGTGGTGAACGATGTAACAGGTGAGTCTGTAAGAGTCGAACGCATAGTGAAGCGGCTGTGAGGTCTCGATAATTGTTACCGATGCAAAAAGAAACGATGCACATGATTGTTTCAACAGAGTTAACATTCGTTAGAGGTTGCCAGTCCGCAGGATGCTGTGCGAAGTGTTAGCTGCATCCGGGATAAAGCCGCCGGGACTTACAGACAGGCGCAGGGGCGGAACTGGAGAACCTGTGCTGGTTGAATGCTACTGAATAGGTAAAGACGTCTG
>JACDAZ010000081.1 GCA_013695175.1 Flavisolibacter sp.
CAGATCATGAACCAGGTAGAAAATGGCGTGGCAATCAGGATGGCAGTATTATATCTTCTCGCATCAAGAAAATAACGACATCTAAAAAATAAAAATTTTCTTTAGATAAATACTTTCCTTAAGCAAGCTTATAATCCTTATTTTTATGTTTAAATTATATGGGGTTTAAAATCTGTTTTTACTAAAAAAATTATTAAGTTAGAGATACTTGGATGGCAATCCGTCCACAAGTGTGTTTTAGGGAATTATTTCCAAAAAGCCATATTTAACCCAACTTGCTAAAAAAAGCGCTTTAAAAAATATTTTCAAGTGTTTTGAGTAAAACAAGTGCCAAATTTCGCTAAAAATGAGGTTTTTGGAATAAAATGTCGTTTGTAGTGATGTATGGTGTTTGTGTTATTCAGGCAATTTTAATATATTTGCCCGATGTTCATTCGAGAAGTAAAAAAGAAGAATACTGCAAAGGGGAAAACTTTTTACCAGTACCAGCTCGTGCAGGCTTCCAGAGTAGAGGGCAAAGTAAAACAACGCAATATCCTCTACCTTGGATCAGAGCCAATGCTTGCTGACCCTGCTGCCCGAGCTATACTACTTGAGCTCTTACAAGCTAAGATATTCCGTCAACCAATACTTTTTCCCAAGGATTATTCCAAAGAAGTTACAGCCTTGGCCGAGAGCTATTATCAAAAGTTTCTTGTTAAGTATAAAGACATTGCCATTGATTCTGCTGTTTCTATCCCCCCTGTTGAAAGCCAGGCCCAGTTGGAAACTTTTGACCTCAATTCTATTGATATAGAAAATTCAAAAACTTTCGGCGGCGAACATTTATGTAGCCAGGTAATGGCCCTGCTTAATTTGGACTCCTGCTTTAAATCACTCAATTTCAGCAATAAAGAAAACAAGCTGGCCCATATCAGTATTATTGCCAGAGCATTATTTTCCTCATCAGAATATAAAACAACTCAATACCTTAAGGACAACAGCGGACTATGTGATTTGCACAATACGGCTGCTGAAGAGATCTCTCATCGTGACCTATATGCCATTGCCGATAAATTATATGGCCATAAGGGCCTCATTGACAAATTTCTTTATAATAGGATAGTAGATTTATTTGAGATAAAAGACTCTCTGGTGATCTATGACTTATCCAATACTTATTTTGAAGGAAGGAAAGCTTCCAGCAAAATAGCTAAATATGGCAAAAACAAAGAGAAACGCAATGACTGCAAGCAAGTAGTATTCACCGGAGTGATAAATGCACAAGGCTTTATCCGTTATTCCAAAATATACGATGGGGCCACTGCTGACATTGTTACCCTTCAGGACATGATTTCTGACCTGAAAAAGCACAGCGATCAGGTCAGTGACAAAACAGTGGTACTCGACGCTGGCTTTGCCTCAGAGGAAAATTTGGAATTCCTCTCGGCCCAAAACTTGAAGTATGTGTGCGTATCAAGAAAACGTATCAAAGACTATCAGGTAGATGAAAAGGCCAGCATATATACTTTGACAGACAGGCGCAACAACCCTATTGAACTCAGTGTTTTTAAACCAGAAGGATATAAAGACACCTGGATGTATGTAAAAAGTGAACAAAAGAGAGTAAAGGAGCAATCCATGCAAGATAAATTATCCCAGCGTTTTGAAGAGGAACTTCAAGGATTGGCACAAGGGTTACATAAAAAGGGAACCACAAAAAAAGTAGAAAAGGTATGGGAGCGGATAGGGCGGATTAAACAAAAGCACCGCTTAATAAGTGGAAAATATAGTATTGATGCACAGGCTAATAAAGGGATAGTTACTGAGGTGACATGGCAACAAAAAAAAGAAGAAGAACAAAATACAGACCCCAATCATGGAGTATATTTTATCCGCACCAATTATGAAAAACCGCAAGAGGCTCAACTATGGGAAATCTACAATACAATAAGGGAGGTTGAAGCAACATTCAGATGCCTGAAATCCGATTTGCAAATTCGTCCCATACATCATCAAAAAGATGCAAGGATTGAATCGCATATCTATTTGACCATCTTGGCCTATCAGTTAGTCAATACAATCCGCCATATGCTTAAAGAAAAAGAAATAAACACCGGCTGGAAAAACATAGTAAGAATAATGAGTACCCAAACAATACAATCATTGATTGTCCCGACTGAAACAAAAACAATAAGCCTAACCAAACCTTCAAAACCAATCAAAGAAACTTTACAGATATATCAGGCAACTAATACAAAATCCATTATACCTGCAAAGAAAAAATATGTTGTGTACCATTGAAAATTTAATAACCTAATTACCAGTAATTTAACGTGGCGTTTAAGCAAGTTGGGTTAAAGATAAGAGCCTGGAGTTTCTGGTTAGGGAATTCGGGAAAAACGGAAGGTATTATTTTAATATTTCCAGGGGACTTGATTCAAGGGTAGTAAACCCAAACAGGATCCGAAAATCTGTAGGTGCAGAAAATACTTTTTTAAATGATATCAAAGATTTTGATACCCTGCTCTCATTGCTGTTGCCTTTACTTGATAAAGCCTTTGGGTACATCCAAAAAAGTCAAATCAATTCCAAAACCATAACATTGAAGATAAAGTACAATGATTTTGAAGTAATTACCCGTAGCAAAACCGCTACTCATGCTATCAACAGC
>JACDAZ010000090.1 GCA_013695175.1 Flavisolibacter sp.
CTGTTTCACCTGAAGAGAACATTTGCACCAAAGCATATGAACTGCTCAAAAAAGATTTTGACCTGCCACCGGTTTATATGCATTTACATAAAGTTATTCCAACAGGTGCGGGTTTAGGTGGTGGTAGTGCAGATGGTGCCTTTACCCTGCTCCTATTAAATAAAAAATTTAAAATAGGTTTAAGTGAAGCACAGTTGATTGATTATGCATTACAACTGGGAAGCGATTGTCCTATATTCATTATAAACAAACCTTGTTTTGCCAGCAGCAGGGGAGAAAAACTAATTCATGTTGAACTGGACCTTTCTTCTTACAAAATTGTTCTTGTACACCCTGCTTTACATATTCCCACCGCCTGGGCTTTTAAACAATTACAATTAAAACCAAAATGCATCTCCATAAAAGAAGCTATTCATAAACCTGTACTTGAATGGAATGATATTATTGTAAATGATTTTGAAGAACCCGTCTTTCAACATTATCCCGAAATAAAATTTTTAAAAGAAATGCTGGTATCTGCAGGAGCTTTATATGCATCATTAACCGGAAGTGGTTCTGCTGTTTTTGGAATTTTTGAAAAAGATGCTGAACCCGATTTAAAATTTCCGGAGCACTATCAATATAAAGTATTTAATGAGCTAAAGCCAATAAAGCATTAATATCCAAAGCCTCAGTGATCATTTGTAAATTACCTTCAGCATCTAAAGTCCATGTTTCTTTGGGCTTGTCACAATACAATTCAACGCCATTTTCATCAGAATCATTTAAATAAATAGCTTCTGAAACTCCATGGTCAGAAGCGCCGGTTAGAGGATAGTTTTGATCCATTAATCGTTTCATTGCTACTGCCAGTTCTCTTCTTTCTTCAAACAAAATAGCCACATGATATAAACCTGCAGTATTGCGGGGAGCCGGAGGTGCGTCTTTACTGTGCCAGGTATTTAAACCAATATGATGATGGTAACCCCCTGCAGATAGAAAAACAGCGCTGTTTCCATAGTACTGTGTTATTTCAAAACCAAGTAAATCACGATAAAAGGTTAAAGCCCTGTCCAGGTCAGCTACTTTTAAATGAACATGCCCAATACGGGTGGCGGCGGGAATTTTATACTCCATTTTTTATTTTTACATTTGCAATAATGAACAGGCAAATTTCCTTTTTACAGGCTAATCTTGATATTCTCAATCACTAAGTTGTTCCGCTTCCTGCTGCCGTTAGCTCATTCAATTAACTATTAAATTTACTATTATGCCTGCTACAACTTCTGTTGTTTTCGATACTCAATATTATTTAGATCTCGAAGAAAAATTCGGTGCCCATAATTATCACCCCCTACCGGTAGTACTCCAAAAAGGTGAAGGTGTTTTTTTATGGGATGTGGAAGGGAAAAGATATTTTGATTTTTTGAGTGGTTATTCAGCAGTTAACCAGGGACATTGTCATCCTAAAATTGTAGATGCCCTTATTCAACAGGCCAAAAAACTCACCCTCACCTCCCGGGCTTTTCATAGTGATGCTTTAGCTGAATATGCTCAATACATTACTGCTTACTTCGGTTATGATAAAGTACTTCCCATGAATACAGGTGTGGAAGCTGTGGAAACAGCTATCAAATTATGCCGCAAATGGGGTTATGAAAAAAAAGGAATTCCGGATGAAGAAGCTTTGATTATTGTTTGTGAAAATAATTTTCACGGCAGAACCACTACGGTTATTTCATTCAGTTCCGACCCAAGCGCCTATAATAATTTTGGTCCGTACATGCCTGGCTTTATTCAAATTCCATTTAATGATCTGAAAACGCTGGAAAATGTTTTACAAAATAAAAATGTCGCCGGTTTTTTAGTGGAGCCTATACAAGGTGAGGCCGGTGTAAAAGTTCCTGACGAAGGTTATTTAAGAAAAGCATCAGATTTATGTAAAGATGCAAATGTGCTCTTCATGGCAGATGAAATACAAACCGGTTTATGCCGTACAGGAAAAATGCTGGCTTGTGATCATGAAAATGTAAGACCTGATATTTTAATTTTAGGAAAAGCCTTAAGCGGAGGATTATTACCGGTAAGTGCTGTATTAGCCGATGATGAAGTAATGCTTACCATTAAACCCGGTGAACATGGTTCAACATATGGAGGAAATCCATTAGCATGTAAAGTAGCCATTGCCGCACTTGAAGTTTTAAAAGAAGAAAATATGGCTGAAAATGCTGTTGTATTAGGAGAACAATTCAGAAAGGGTTTAGAAAATATAAAATCAAAGCATATAAAAATTATAAGAGGTAAAGGATTACTTAATGCAATGGTAATTGATCATCCAGATAAAGAAGCAGCCTGGAAACTTTGTATGGAATTGAAAGAAAATGGTTTGTTAGCCAAGCCTACACAAGGTGATAAAATAAGGTTTGCTCCTCCCCTTGTTATTTCAAAAGATCAAATTGAGGAATCAATCGAAATCATTGAAAAAAGCATTTCTGTTTTAGATTGATCTTATAAATGGCATTATAAATAAAAAATCCATTCCTTATAGCTTGAATTCTTTATCAGGAAAATAAACATTTACTGTTCATTAGTAATAAAATCTTCAGTTGCTTTGAATGGCACCTTGATTAATAAAGAAAACAAAAGCATCAAAACTGAAGAAAGTAAAGCAACATAAAGAGCAACCTGCTTTACCGGGCATTCGCCTCCGTGGCAAGCAGAAATAATAATGAAATTTCTTATTGACCATGCTATATTAAATCCTGCGAAAAAAATAGCTGCCTTATGACTCCATGATTTATTCAAAAGTATAAACATTAAGTACAAACCTGCTAAAACAAAATGCATATAACCTGGTTTTCCAAAAGAAGTTCCTTCAGCAGAAATACCACTTACTACAATGTTCTTATTTTCAATAATTACCCATGGAAAAAAGCAGGCAGATAATAACAATAAAGCAGCTCCAATAGCTAACCAACGCATGTTCATCAGGCGAAGTTACTGTCATACCTTAAAGTTCAAAAAGTAAAAAAGGATCAGAAGAATTATTGATGTGTTCGTACATAAGGCCGTACAGGATTATTATACCACATACCATCAATCTCTTTTACGAAATTTTCTATTTGCCTGTCAATTGTATTTTGAGTATTATATTCCTGCTTAAGACTACTGCCAAAGAAAAAAGCGACTGTTTGATACATTCTGGCATTTAAACCACCCTTAAATTCTTTGATGATTTCATAGCAGTTATTGTTGGTTTGCCTGTTTATTAATTTCATTAATACCTTCCCCTGGTAAACGGATAAATTTGTTAAAGGATCGGCAAACTGTTCCCTCAATTCCTTTTCACGCGATTTTATATACTCTTTTCTTGCTTTTATTTTTGGAATTTTTGCAAGATTATTATTTACATCATTTAATGTTAGTCCGGCAGTACGTGCATATGGATAAGTAACATAAACTGCATTGCGGAGGCGATTATATTTTGCTATTTCCTTAGCTAGTTGATCGGGGGGGAGATTAGATACATATACCATCTGCAGTTCCTTATAAGGAAGTCTTTCACCCCGGTAATTTATTACTTCAACAATAATGGTATCTTTTTCACCCCATTCAGGTTCACGATTATCCTGTGCAGAAGCCACTTGAGGAATGCTTGCCAGCAATGAAATAAAAAATAATATGGGTATAGACCGGAACATATAGAAAAATACAACCTGTTTTGCAATTATCAAACAGACAATGAAACTATAACAAAAGCTGTTTAAAAATACCTAAATTTTATGAACAGGCACCCGGTTTAGTTGTACCCTTCTAATTGTACTCATAATTAAACCCACTACCATTATTAAAATTCCCAGCCAAAGAAGGTTTATATAAGGAAAGTTATAAGCCTTTAGTGTAACGTATTGCATTACAGAATCAGATTCTTTTATACCAAATTCAGCTTCATTTCCCCTTATATTTTGCAGTTGTACAACAAGATTTTCAGCAATTAAGGTATCGGGGTACGACGATAACTGACCTCCTTTATTTACAAGCAAAGGTTCCATTGTAAAAAGGGATTGGCTTTTTGCATAAACTTTTAATGTGGCAATAGTGGCAGAATCAGTAGGTTTAAAGCCCGGCTGAGGAATATTATCCCTGGAATTGATATTATCAAGAACCGCATATCCTTTTGAATAAAATAAAGTATCTCCCACTTTAATAGTTTCTGTTCTGAATGATGCAGTATCCTTATTTTTTTCAGGGTCAGGTAAAGAAGTGATGTATGTAAATATATCGTGCGACCAATAATGCTTGGCATCGGGGTTAGCCATCAAACCTTCATTGCCTTTATAGTTTACAAAAGCATTGGGTTTTAAAACAAAATTTTCTTTACCATCTTTTGTTTCAAATCTGAGGTGGTAAAACCATAGCGGCTTTTCGGGATGCGATTCTTCTTTTTCATAGGTAACCCAATACTTACCCATATCGGTACGAACACCTTTTATAAGAGTGAGGTTTTCACCCGGTTTTTCTTTGCTTTCTTTTCCAAAATTGATCAGGATACCACTGGTGTTATAGGAAAGAACTTCTTTTTTTGAAGAAGATATTAATACGCCTAAAAGCATTAATCCAAATCCTAAGTGTGCAATGGAACCTCCGGAAATTTTAAGCTTCCCCTTAAGACCAATCCATATATAAGCTGCATTTGCTATGATGGTAAATACAGCGGCTACAATAGCAAACCATATAGCTCCCAAGTAACCAATACCATATTCATCATAATTAATATTTCCAAATGCCAGTATTAGAGCCCCAATTACAACTGATGCAATAGCAGGATATAAAAGTTTTCTGGTTACAAAAGCTTTTGGAGTGCTTTTATACTTGAAGTATTGAGAAATGGCTGTTAATAATCCAATGATAATAGCGACAAAAATTTGAATACGGTTATAAGCAAAAGCTGTATCCTCACCAAAAGCAAGTGGTTTAAATAATTCTGTTCCCTCTCCTGCAAAGGCACTTGCAATTTTATTGATGACAGGTAGTGATGTCATCAGGATGATGGTGAGAGCCGATAAAAAGAAAACAAGTGAACCAATAAACATCAGGAACTCTCTTGATGATGATTCTTCTTCTTTTTTAATAAATGGGATATTCTTATACCTCTGTATATAAAAAATAGCAGAAGGAAGTAAGAATAATAATAAGAAGGTTCTAAGTTGCCACTTCATACCCAGATCGGTAAAGGCATGTACAGAAGTTTCCTGCAGATCGCCACTGCGGGTAAGATAAGTTGAATATAAAACCAGTAAAAAAGATAAAAGGATAAATAAGAATGAAGCTCGCAATGCATTACCTGTGTGCCGGAAGATCAGCATGGTATGTATACCAGCAATCAATATAAGCCATGGAACAAGCGATGCATTTTCAACAGGATCCCATGCCCAGTAACCACCAAAATTTAAGGATTCATAAGCCCATGCAGCCCCCATAGCAATTCCAAGTCCTAATACAGCAGCAGCAAATAATGCCCAGGGTAAAGCGGGTTTAACCCATCCCGTAAAATCTCTTTTCCATAAACCACTTATAGCATATGCAAAAGGTATTAATGTAGCTGCAAAACCAAGGAACAACACCGGTGGATGAATAACCATCCAATAATTTTGTAGAAGCGGGTTCAGGTCATTTCCATCCTGCACCATCATTAAATAATCAGGACGTGAAAAAATGGGTGCTTCCAGTTCATTACGTAATAATACAAATGGATTGGACCCGATTTTTAAATTTAAAAATGCAATACCGGCAATCATGGTAGCAAGACAGAACTGCATAAAACTTACCACTGTCATTACAGGTGCTTCCCATAATTTTTCTTTTTTCATTATTACCAAACCCAATATGCAATGCCAGAAACTCCAAAGTAAAAAACTGCCTTCCTGCCCTTCCCAAAAACAACTAAGCAGGTATTTCATTTCAAGCGACCGGCTGCTGTGCTGCCATGCATATTTATATTCAAACAAATGATTGCTGATAATGAAAAAAAGAATTGCAAAAATGGAAACAATAGAAATGGTTTCAGCGATAAAAAAAATCCTGGCAAGATTTCGCCACTTTAATTTATCATCTGGATTTGTTTTTTGTGCACTAAAAAAATAAGCTACTGTAGCGGCCAGCGAAGCAATAAGAGAAATTAGTATAAAGAAATGTCCCAGTTGACCGGGTACCAGGTTTTCACCAATAAAATCCATCAGCGATTAGTATTTGTATTCCAGTTTTTTTTCGTTTGATGCGGAAGGAAGATTTTTTTGTGCAGCATTCATATCATCTTTATACTTGCTGGGGCACTTCATTTGAAGTTTTGTGCATTCAAAATAGCCATCCCTCATATATCCGTTTAAATCAATTCCTTCACTTCTTTCAATATCTGTTGGCTTGGAATTGTTATAAATTACTTTGCTTTGTTTTCCATCCTGGTCAACTGCATAAAAGATCGTTTTATTAGGATCTTTCATTTCGTCATACTCAATGGGATGTGTTTTATCCAACTGCACCTTTACAACCACAAACCTGTCCTTTTTACCTGCTGCAGAATCAAAAGTTTCATAAGTAGTAAGGTCTTTAATAAAAAAAGACATGCCTACAATACCGGCAATTACAAGGAGCAGTAGAATAATGTGAATTTTTTTCATGTTTGTATCAGCGCTGCAAAGGTAGTTAAAATGCTATTTAACTTTCAAATACAATAATGATTCTGATCAGTTCTTTACACTTTTTCACAAAACAATAGTTATTACAACGTAGTCAATTTTTGCTACCACGTATTTCAAGATTAACTTGCACCGCCTTTAAATCATGTATAAATGATAGATTTAACTTCTTTTGATCCTAATAGCGCCGGTAACCCAAATAACAACATTTTTGGATTGCCCTTTTCTGAGGAGGATGCAAGGTTGGTTCTGCTGCCTGTGCCGTGGGAAGTAACAGTAAGTTTTGGGTCAGGTACTGCACGTGCTGCTGAACAAATAATGAAAGCAAGCCTGCAGGTAGATCTATTTGATCCTGAATACCCCATTAGCTGGAAAGAAGGAATATTTTTTCGCGAGCAGGATAAAAAGATTTTACTAAGAAGCGATTATCTGCGAAAAGAAGCTGAATTATATATCGATTATATATCAAAAGGCGAGGTGGTTGATGAAAATCAATTTATGCGCAAAACGCTTAGAGAAGTAAACGAAGGTGGATATTTTTTAAACAATTGGGTATACCAGCAAACTAAAGAAATGCTGGATTCCGGAAAATTAGTTGCTCTTGTTGGTGGTGACCACAGTACTCCTTTGGGATATTTAAAGGCTATAGGTGAAACATATGGTGATTTTGGCATTTTGCAAATTGATGCTCATATGGATCTGCGCGAAGCCTATGAAGGTTTTGTATATTCTCATGCCAGCATCATGTTTAATGCTTTAAAAGAAATACCACAATTAAAAAAAATTGTACAGGCAGGTATACGCGACTTTTCTGAAGGTGAATGGGAATATGTAAAAGGGGAAGAAAGAGTAAAAATATATTTTGAAAAAGATATTCGTTTTAGATTGTATGAAGGTGAAACTTTCAGGCAAATAGTTGATGAAATGATTGAACAGCTTCCACAGCAGGTTTATATTAGTTTTGATATTGATGGTTTAGATCCTAAGCTGGCTCCTAATACCGGAACTCCTGTTCAAGGTGGCTTTGAAACAGAACAAGTGTTTTACATATTTGAAAAAATAAGAAAAACAGGTAAAACAATTATTGGATTTGACTTAAGTGAAGTAAGCACCAGTGAAAATGGATGGGACGCCAATGTAGGAGCACGAATTTTATTTAAATTATGTAATATTTTAATTGCCTCTAATCCTGCAAAAAATGTATAAAATAGCAGTAAAAATTGAGGGTATTGAAAGAAGAAAAAAGAGTACGGGAGTACTGCATATTCTTGCCGGTTTGTTTTTACTGATTGCTACAGGAACTTTAGTAAAGTATGAAGCATTCTCAGGTTACACACAGGTATTCCTTTTATATGGTGCTGCTGCAACCAGTTTAATTTATGGTTTATTTAGAAAACGCATTGATCCTATAGCAAAACAAAACCATTGGATAAGGTTGATACAATTTGTAGCCTTTGCAGTTATAGGCATTAGTTTAATTAATAAAGCAGGTACAGTATCTGTTATATCATATTTTCTGTGGGCGGCGGTAGTAGTTTTTTTAATGTTTACGGAAAGAAAAGTTTTTCATGATACAGATATCCTGATTAAGAAAGAAGGCATTTATATACCGGGATATTTTACCAACCACCAGTTACCCTGGCATATTATTTCCGAGTTTATAATAAGGCAGGATTTTGTAACCATCACCAGGAAAAACAAAAGTTTTGTTCAATTGGAATTACTTCAGAAAATAGAAAAAATGGAAATAGATGCTATTAATGAATTTGCATCCAATCAAATTGCACAGCACCTTATTGAAGTAAACATATAATGTTATCATCATCACCATATGTTCTTTATTCCGATGGCAAGGGAAATATTTTTGAAGATGTTTCTCTTTATTCTGTTGGCAGAACCGGCTGGGATGCGGTTCCTGTACCGGAAGATGAGTGGATAGAACTACCAGGTGGTGGTCAGTTGTATGAATTACCCGGAAGAAGAGGGATTGGTATTGATATAAAAACAGGTGATATGCGGTTGTGTGTTAAAGGTTGGGCCGTTGCTGCTTTTATACCCCCTGCACATACCGGTTTTTATGTTGCAGCATATGAAGCCTCACCTGATGCTCCAACACTTCCTTTGTTTTGTTATACTGCTGTAGGTTGGCATAATGAAAAATTTTATGTTCCTGCTGTTAGAATTGAACAGGATATAAGACAGGAATGTGCTGGATTTAATGAAGGCGAGGTTCACAGTGGTGTAAAAAAACTTATAAAAACCTACCCTCACAACAGGCTTGTAGCACATCTTGCAAACAATTGTGCTCTAACCTATCATTGTCCTGCTGCAAGAAATTTTTTTATTGGCAGATGGGAATGTCCTGTCCCTTCCTCTCCTGCCTGTAATGCCAACTGTCACGGTTGTATTTCTTTTCAACCCGAAGAAGAAACAATTGTTTCAACACAGGACAGGCTAACATTTAAACCAACAGCTGAAGAAATTGTTGAATTCACTGTTCCCCATTTAAAATCTGCACCTTATCCAATTATCAGTTTTGGACAAGGATGCGAAGGTGAGCCATTATTAATGTGGGAAACAATAAGAGAAGCCATAATAGAAATCAGGAAACATACAAATAGTGGCAGTATCAACATAAATACGAACGGATCTAAACCAAATGCAGTAAGGGCTTTGTGTGAAGCAGGTTTAAACAGCATCAGGGTCAGTACCAATTCAGCACGTACAGAAATATACACTCCGTATTACAGGCCAAATAATTATGTGTTTGAAGATATTGTTGAAAGTTTGAAAGTGGTTCGTGGCTATGGAGGGTGGACATCAATTAATTATTTTGTATTTCCGGGGGTTACTGATTCAGTTGCAGAATATGAAGCACTTAGAAATTTAATTATTGACACGGATCTTCAAATGATACAATGGAGAAATTTTAATATTGATCCGGATTGGTATTTAGGAAAACTTGGTTTGACAGATACCGGTGAAGTTTTGGGAATGAAACAACTGCTCCATTTAATAAAGGAAGAATTCCCACACTTGAAATTTGGTTACTTCAATCCTCCTATAGAAAGAATAAAAGGTAACTACGAGACCGATTTTGCGCATTAAATTTGTTGATGCCTGATGCAGCTACAAAACCTTATTACTTATTTATAATAGTTCTTGCACAATTTGCCGGCACATCACTTTGGTTTGCCGGTAATGCTGTAATTGGTGATTTAAATAATGAACTTGCAAATCCTGTTAACATTGCCACCATCACATCTGCGGTTCAATTTGGTTTTATAACAGGTACTTTAATTTTTTCTTTTTTACATGTAGCAGATAAATATAAAAGCACTGAAGTTTTTTTATATTCTTCAGTAGTTGCTGCCCTGGCCAATGTACTAACTGTTGTTGTACCCATGACAGGATTTTCGTTATTGTTACTGCGTTTTACAACAGGTTTTTTTATTGCAGGCATCTACCCGGTAGGAATGAAAATAGCAGCAGATGTTTTTCCAGCTAAAATGGGACATGCGTTGGGATATTTGGTAGGTGCACTGGTTCTGGGTACAGCTTTTCCACATTTATTACGATCACAATTTGCATCTTATTCATATTCGCTGATTATCATTTTTACATCCGTATTAGCAGTAGCCGGTGGTTTATTAATCTATTATTTTATACCAGCAAAAAAGGCATTAACAGGCTTTACATTCAGAAGCAGTACCTTATATAAATTATTTAAATCTGCTCCCTTTCGCTCAGCAGCGTTTGGGTATTTCGGTCATATGTGGGAGTTATATACATTATGGGCTTTTATTCCCATTGCCATTATTCATTTTAATTTATTAAACAATAGCAGCCTGCCTGTTTCTTTATTAAGTTTTTTTATGATAGCTGTCGGAAGTATTGGTTGTGTAACCGGTGGATATGTATCACAAAAAACAGGAAGTAAAAAAGTGGCTGTTATGGCATTGATTATTTCCGGTTTGTGTTGCTTTCTGTCTCCTCTATTTTTTGAAACTTCTTCTATTATTTTTATATCATTTTTCCTGATCTGGGGATTTTTTGTAGTTGCCGATTCACCACAATTTTCAGCATTGGTAGCTGCAACAGCACCACAGGAAAATAAAGGAACTGCATTAAGCTTAGTGGTTTCCATTGGTTTTGCGATTACTATAGTAAGTTTAAATGTGGTGGAACGTGTAAGTCCTGAATATTTTAAATACAGTTTTTTATTACTGGTTCCCGGTCCCGTTATAGGTTTACTTGCCTTAATGAAAAAGCGTTCTTTAAAAAGTACTGTTGATACTTCAAAAATTAAGGATTCAATTCCAGTATAAATGTGAAAGATTCAAAAAAAATAATCATCATTGGTGCCAGTTCCGGAATAGGAAAAGAGGTAGCTCTTTTATATGCAAAAAGAGGTGACAAAGTAGGTATTACCGGTAGAAGAGAACATTTGCTACTTGATATAAAATCTCAATACCCTACTAATATTTTTACAAGCTGTTTTGATGTAATGGGACCTGATAATATTACATCAATTGAAAGATTAATACAGGAAATGGGTGGACTCGATTTACTTATTTTCAATTCCGGATATAGTGATGCTTCCAAAGAACTTAGGTGGGAAACAGAACATACAACTATAAAAACTAATGTTGTTGGTATGGTTGAAATAATAAATTATGCTTTCAATTATTTTAGCAAAAAAGGATGGGGGCAAATTGCAATAACATCATCAATTGCAGCTATTCGGGGAAATAGTTTTGCTCCCGCTTATAGTGCCAGCAAAGCTTTTATCAGCAATTATGCAGAAGGTTTGCAGATTAAAGCAGGAAGATTAAAAAAAGATATTACTGTTACAGACATTAAAGCAGGATTTATTAATACAAAAGAAACACCTATAAAAGGGCGCTTTTGGATTGCATCATCCCACAAAGCTGCCAGGCAAATTGTACAAGGAATAGATAAGAAGAAAAGGGTTTTGTATGTCACTAAAAGATGGCAGTTGATAGCTATTATTATGGCAGTTTTTCCATTCCGGATTTTGAAAAGAATAGTTTAATTGTTAAAACATAAGGTAAATACTTTCTGGTTTGAGCAATTTTGCTAACTTTTGCTTCGTTTTCCAGTCCTAAGATCAACTTATTTACTATGACCAACTATATCCTATTATCTGCCGACTTTGAAAGGCAAAAAAAGATTCGTGCTTCTGCAATAACTTTTGGGGTAGCCGGTGCCTTAGTATTCATTTTTATTTTGATCAAGTGGCCACTACCAACTTCAGCACCGCCACAATTTGAAGAACTTATTGAAGTGAACCTTGGAAGTAGTGATTTTGGTTCAGGTACCGATCAGCCCATGCTACCCGGTACACCTGCCCCGGCGCAACAGGTTGCTTATACACCACCGCAACCCGTACAATCAAATGTTTCTGAATCAAAAGATGTAGATACTGATGACAGGGTGTCGAATACCGCACCTGAAATAAAAAGACCTTCTATTGCCAAACCAAATGCAACAAAGATTGATAACGATAATAAAACTTCAAAACCTGTAGCCAATCCACAGCCGGTTGTGGCTCAAACACCTCCACGTCCCAGGGCCGTCATGGGTTCAACGATGGGTGGAACAGGAAATGGTGGTAATGGAGCTGATACTTATAAACCAGGAACAGGTGAAGGCGTTGCCGGCGGACAAGGTGACCAGGGAAGAGTTGGTGGTAGTCCTACCGGTACAAATTATTCAGGTACACCCAGGAATTTTGGTGTTAAGGTTTCAAATATCCCATCCCAAAGTTTTGAAGATGATTTTAATGAGAATGCCAAAATTGCCATGGATGTTACAACTGATGCCAGTGGTAAAGTTGTTTCAGCAACCTATCAGCCACGAGGATCTACAACATCAAACAGGCAAATGATCGACATTGCACGCAGGCGTGCTTTTGAGTTAAAAAATATCAGTGCCGGTGAAGGCCCTGCAAAAGGAATTGTAATATTTAGTTTCCAGGTTAGAAGTTAATTGAGTGTAAGCAGATATTTTTGCTTCGTGACATATGCCGAAACTTTAGATTTTTTATATACAAAACTGCCCATGTTTAGCCGCGTGGGCAGTTCTGCTTTTAAAAAGGACCTCACCAATACTATCATTCTTTTAGAACATTTAGAAAATCCACACCAAAAATTTAAATCTATTCATGTTGGTGGCACCAATGGTAAAGGTTCTGTCAGTCATATGATGGCATCTGTTTTACAAACAGCAGGATACAAAACCGGGTTATATACTTCACCACATATACACGATTTCAGGGAACGTATTAAAATAAATGGAGTACTGGCTGACGAATTTTTTGTTATTGAATTTGTTGAAAAAATTTCAGGTTTAATTGACCAGGTAAAGCCATCTTTTTTTGAAATAACAGTGGCCATGGCATTTGATTATTTTGCTCAAAAGAAAGTGGACATTGCTGTAATTGAAGTAGGACTGGGTGGCAGGCTGGATAGTACCAATGTTATTGACCCTGTTTTATCTGTTATTACCAATATTGGTTTTGACCATATGAACATGTTAGGAGATTCACTTTCAGAAATAGCTTTTGAAAAATCAGGTATTATAAAAGAAAACACACCTGTTGTTGTTGGTGAGAGAAATGCCGAATCGGATGAAGTTTTTTTACAGGCAGCGGCTTTACATGATTCTGATATTCTTTTTGCTGAAGATATTTATGCTACAACAAATTATCAATGGAAACAAAACCAACTGATAGTAGAAGTTCAAAACCAACTGATTCAAAATGATCATCAGTTTAAGCTTGATCTTAGCGGTATTTACCAAATCAAAAATGTTTGTACAGTATTATCAGCTTTTGATGTTTTATATGATAAAGGATTCATCATTAAAGATGACATAATAAAGGAAGGCTTAGCAAATGTTGTTACTAATACAGGTTTGACCGGCAGGTGGCAGGTGATACATAAAGAGCCATTGATTGTCTTGGAAGTAGCGCATAACGAAGATGGTATACAACAAATGCTGAAGCATATTAATGAACTTTCATTTCAAAACCTGCATATTATTTTTGGAATAGTAAAAGATAAAGACACAGAAGCTATACTTCAGTTATTTCCTCCACAAGCAAAATATTATTTTACCCAGGCCGATATACCAAGAGCATTACCTGCAAATGAATTAAAATCTATAGCTGATAATTTAAATTTAACTGGCGAGGTTTTTATTAATGTAAATGAAGCGCTACAAAATGTATTATCTGTTGCCGGTAAAGAAGATGTTATTATAGTCTGCGGCAGTATATTTCTTATTGCTGAAGTGGATATAGAAAAAATTACAATGTCGCTTCTTTAAGATGAAGTAAAGCATACAATATGCAATTAACATGAAGGCTTTGAATAATTTTATTTTCTTTCACCAGGTTTTTTACATCTCCCAGGTCAAGTAAAATTGTTTCGACATCTTCCGCATCATCTAATTTTATTTCATGCAGTTTTTCACCACCTGTTGCCAAAAACATGTGCACGTAATTATTTGTTGTTGACGGGTTAGCACAAATTTTTCCCAGGTATTTCCATTCCTTAAATTCATAACCTGTTTCTTCCTTAAATTCTCTTTTTACAGCTTCTTCCATCGTTTCTCCTTTTTCGGCTACGCCTCCCGGTACTTCTATACTGATCTCTTTCAGTCCGTGCCGGTACTGTTTTACCATTACTACTTGACCTTCTTTAGTTAAACCCAATGCATTCACCCATTCAGGATATTCCTGCACATAAAATGAAGGGATAACAGTTCCATCAGGCATCTCGCATTTATCCTTTCTTATAGTAAGCCATGGCTCTTTATGTAAATATTCACTTTCTAAAACCTTCCATTTCATTATACCTTTTTTTAATTCTTCGGTAATTAGCTTCACTCCCAACCCATTCTTGTTCTTAATGAAGTAATATGTGCCGTATGGTGCCTGCCATGCCAGGCATACATACCCAACAAGTGCCAGAATGTAAAAGTTATTTTATGCTCAGGGTGATAGATAGTCTTATTCCAGTCATCTTCATTAAATGATGACAACAGTTCTATCCACCGGCTGTGCAACGCAAATAATAAAGTAATTGAAATATTTACAGGAACATGTTGTACATCAGCAGTACGAACCCAATCATTTTCATCGTATGGTTTAATGGTTGGATTATCTTCTGTATAGCCTGCTTTAAATCTAAAGTAGGCATTCATGTGACTGTCTGCAAGATGATGTATCAATTGATGAACCGTCCAGCCTCCTGCCCTGTATGGAGTTTGTAGTTGCTCCTCATCTAAATTTTGAATAGCTGCTTCTACCCCATTTGGACAAAAACTAATATCAGCAATCCATTCATTTTTTAAATTTTCTGAATAAGGTTGCTGAATGTATTCTCCTATCGGATAACGAAGATCTTCCTGCATGTTAACTAACGATTTCTATTAACTCAATTTCAAATACCAAAGTAGCACCACCCGGTATGCTTCCTCCTGCACCACGGTCACCGTATGCAAGATCTGATGGAATCCATATCTTCCATGTACTTCCTTCCTGCATTAGTGGTAATACCTGTTGCCATCCCCGTATCAGGTTGGAAATGGGAGCAACAAATGGTTGACCCCGCTTAAATGAATTGTCAAATTCTGCACCTGAGAGCAAACTGCCTTTATAATGTGCTTTTATAGTTGATTGTACAGAAGGTGATCTGCCGGTACCCGGTTGTAAAATTTGATACTGAATATTACCCGGCAATGTTATAACTCCGGGTTCTTTCGCATTCTCCTGTAAAAAAAGATTTCCTTCTTCTTTTTGCTTGTTTAGTTTATCATCACCAAACTGTTTTAATTTATCAAATAATCCCATTATGATTCTGTTTTTAATGAATGACCTGTTAGTTTTATAAATACATCTTCAAGATTTGCTTTCTTCACTTCTTTCGGACGTTCAAAACCTGTTGCCACTAAGTTATCAATTAATTGATCCGGTGAATCAAGAGCAACAATTTCACCACTGTCTACTATTGCTACCCTGTCACATAAATATTCAGCTTCGTCCATATAATGTGTAGTGATAATTACAGTTGTTCCTTTACTTCTGATCCTTTTTATAAGCTCCCAAAGATTTCGCCTTGCCTGCGGATCTAAACCCGTTGTGGGTTCATCTAAAAAAATAATCAAAGGATCATTTATTAAAGTAGTGGCAACGGAAAAACGCTGCTTTTGTCCACCGCTCAATTCCTTAAATTTTGATTTTGACTTATCTTTTAAATTTACCTGCTCCAATAAACCCATCGCATCTACCTTTCTGTTGTACAAACCTCCAAAGAGTTCTATTAATTCAACCAAAGTAAGATTGGGATAAAAACCACTTGCCTGTAATTGTACACCAATGATTTTTTTGATTTTATCAGGTGATTTATCAAGATCAATATCATGTACAATTACCTTACCCGAAGTTTTTGTTCTTAATGTTTCAATGATCTCAAGTGTGGTTGATTTACCTGCACCATTGGGTCCCAGTAAACCAAAAATTTCTCCTTCGTAAACATCAAAGCTAATGCCTTTAACTGCATTAAAACTTCCATAGTTTTTTACTAAATCTTGCACAGAAATAATCACTTTTTTCATGCTTCTCATTTTTCCTTAGCTGTAGCAAGACAATGTTCTAATTCTTCCATCATCTTATTGCTTCCTACAAAAAATGGCGTACGTTCATGTAATTCAGTAGGTTCAATATCTAAAATGTGCATAGTACCATTAGTTGCTTTTCCACCGGCAACTTCCACAATAAATGCAAATGGATTGCATTCATAAAGCAAACGCAATTTTCCTTTTGGTTTATCTGTAGTTCCCGGATACATAAAAATGCCCCCTTTAATAAGATTACGATGTACATCTGAAACCATACTTCCTATATAACGTTGTGTATAAGGGCCCCCTTGTTCTTTTCTTTTATTCTGGCAGGTGTCAATATATTTTTTTACACCATAATCATATAAAAAGAAATTTCCATGATTTACAGAATAAATTTTTCCAGATTCCGGACATTTTATATTGGGATGGCTTAGGCAAAATTCTCCAATAGCAGGATCAAGTGTGAATCCGTTTACACTTCTTTTTGTAGCATATACCAACATGGTAGATGAGCCGTAAACAATATAACCGGCAGCGACCTGGTTTCTTCCTTTTTGAAGAAAATCTTCCTTAACTACAGGTGTTCCTAATTTACTGATGCGGCGGTATATGCTGAAAATGGTTCCAATAGAAACGTTCACATCTATATTACCACTGCCATCCAATGGATCAAAAAGACATACATATTTTGACTGGTTACTCACTTCATCATCAAAAGCAACAAAATCATCCAGTTCTTCACTGGCAATACCGGCACAGCTTACACCTCTTTGTAATACACTCACAAATTGGTTATTTGCATATTCATCCAGTTTTTTTACTTCTTCACCCTGCACATTTACCGTACCTACATCACCAAGTATATCAACTAAACCTGCTTTATTTACTTCTACATTCACACGCTTGGAAGCAAGACCAATATCACGTAGCAGCGTACTTAATTCGCCCGTTGCATGCGGAAACTGGCGTAATGACTGTATTGTAAATTCATCTAAGGTTAAAACTGTACGGTTTGGAATCATAAACTTTTTTTAATAGGTCAGCAAAAGTAAGCATAGAGGCACAATTAGTGCAGGAATTCATATCATTAAGATTTCAAGTAACTCCATTCATAAATTATATTTTTAAAATCAAATCAAAAGGAAGATTAAGCATCTTTGTCAAAAACGGGCAGGAAATGAAGGTTTTTAAATTTGGTGGTGCCTCAGTAAGTACGGTTGAAAGAATTAAAAATGTTGGATTCATTCTAAAAAAATATGAGAATGAAAAGTTGCTGGTGGTGATTTCGGCAATGGGTAAAACTACAAATACACTGGAAAAAGTTGTAAATGCATTTTATGAAAAAGATAAGTCATCAGCTTTATCACTTTTTGAAGAAATTAAAAAAACTCATTTAAACATTGCTTTTGATCTTACAGGAGAACCAATACATGCACTGCAGGATTTTTTTACAGAAATAGAATGGCTGTTGCACGACAACCCTGTAAAACCGTATGATTATTATTATGATCAAATAGTATGTATTGGTGAAATGCTTTCTTCAACCATAGTGAGTAATTATTTAAATTCTGCAGGAGTAAATAATAAATGGATTGATGTTCGGGATGTTATACGG